>JAKSBY010000225.1 GCA_022360855.1 Sphingomonadales bacterium
AGGAGCCAGAGCGCCGGCTGCCCCAAGGTGACGATGCCGGCGCCGGAGACCGCCGTCTCCACCCGCGCGTCGAACACATTCTCGGCATTGACGAAGAGCTCCACCCAATCGGTCGCGGCCCAGGCTGCCGAGAGATTGACGAGTGCGTAATCGTCCAGCACCCGGGTATTGCGGTCGTCGTCGAACTGCCGCGCCGCGTAGCGGCCTTCGAGCCGCAGCGTGAGGTCTTCGCGGGGCTGCCAAGTGGCGCCGGCAAGGAGCTGGTGTCTGGGCGACTGCGCGACGCGCCGGCCGACAAGCTCCGGCGCCGCCACCGCGCGCGTCACCCGGGCGTTGACGAACAGATAGCGAAGCTCGAGATCGACCCCGTTGGCGAGCGACAGCTCGGCATCGAGCTCCAGCCCGTCGGCGACGATGCGCTCGATATTCTGGCGCTGGCGCAACACGCCGCCGGCCGGCACAAAGCCCGTGGGCGGGAAAAATCCCGGCCCGAAGGCGATGGTGACGTTGCCGACGCCCTCCTTCAGCCAATTGCGGAAATAGCCGGCGGTGAGCCTGATCGAATTCAACGGTTCGTAGGTCGCGCCGAATTCGAGTCCGTAGAGGCGCTCGGGCGTAAGCTCCGGATTGGCCTCGGTGATGTCGTTGCCGACCCGGAACGGGCGGAAGAACTCGTTGATCGTGGGCAGGCGGAAGCCGGTGTAAGCCGAGCCGCGCAGCGTGATCGCGCCGGTCAGAGGAGCGGTCGCGCCGAGCCGGCCGTTGACCACCGTGCCGCTTCGGTCGGCGATGGCGTCCTCGCGCAGCACGGCGCCGTCGGCGAGATCGCTTTCAATGCGCGCGCCGTCGAAGGTGCGCCAGTAGTCGACCCGGACGCCGCCGGTCAGCGTCACGCCTGGGACGCGCTCGGTGACATACTCGGCGTAGCCGCCAACGAGAAGCTGATCGCCGCCGGCCTGGCGCAAACGGGTGAAACCGGCTCCCAGATTGCGGAAACGCTCATTGGTCTCGCCCTCGAGCCGGCGGAGATCGGCGCCCAGCTCCAGCGTATCGGCGCCGGCAAGGGGCAGGCGCACCAGCCCATTGACGCCAAAGCCCGTGGCCGGCACGTCGAACTGGTCGAGCACCGGGCGCGTGGTGGCCCTGAGATCGTCGACG
>JAKSBY010000116.1 GCA_022360855.1 Sphingomonadales bacterium
CCTCGTGGTGCCGGCCCTGGGCGGCCAGCCCGGCATCTATTCCGCCCGCTGGGGCGGGCCGGACCGCGATTTCGGCCTGGCCATGGAGCGGGTCAATGCGGAGCTCGGCCAGGGCGACCGCAAGGCGCATTTCGTCGCCGTTTTGAGCCTCGCCTGGCCGGGCGGCCATGTCGAGAGCTTCGAGGGCAAGGTCTATGGCCGCCTCGTCTGGCCGCCGCGGGGCGACAAGGGATTCGGCTACGATCCCATGTTTCAGGCCTGCGGCCAAACCATCACCTTCGGCGAGATGGAGCCGGCGCTGAAACACGGCATGAGCCACCGGGCCGAAGCCTTCAAGCAGCTGATCCATGCCTGTTTCCGCCGCCGGCGCTGACCCGGCCGGCGGCGTCTACGTCCACTGGCCGTTCTGCGAATCGAAATGCCCCTATTGCGACTTCAATTCGCATGTCAGGGACACGGTCGATCACGCGCGCTGGCGCGCCGCGCTGATTGCCGAGCTGGAGCATTTTCAGGCCCGTATGCCCGATCTGCGCGTCGGCAGCGTGTTCTTCGGCGGCGGCACGCCGTCTTTGATGGAAGTCGAGACGGCGGCGGCGGTCATCGCCGCCATCCGCCGGCTGTGGCCGTGTGGTGACGATTGCGAGATCACGCTGGAAGCCAATCCGTCGAGCGCCGAAGCCGCCAATTTCCACGCCCTCGCCGAAGCCGGCGTGAACCGGCTGTCGCTCGGCGTGCAGTCCTTCGACGACCGGGCGCTGAGATTTCTCGGCCGAAGGCACGATACGGCGGAAGCGCGCCGGGCGCTCGAGGCGGCCCGCAAGGCGGTCGACAACGTCAGCATTGACCTGATCTATGCCCGTCCCGAACAATCTCTAACGGACTGGCAAGCGGAGTTGCGCGAGGCATTGGCGTTCGGGCTCGGCCATCTCTCGCTCTATCAGCTTACGATCGAGCCCAATACGGGGTTCTATTCTGCCGCCCGCCGCGGCGCGTTTCGGATGCCGGGCGATTCCGAGACGGCGCGGTTCTACGCGGCGACGCAGGATATGACCGTCGCAGCCGGCCTGCCCGCCTACGAGATCTCCAATCACGCCCGGCCCGGCCTCGAATCGCGCCATAACCTGGCCTACTGGCAGGGCCGACCCTATGTCGGCGTCGGGCCCGGCGCCCACGGCCGGCTGCTGATCGCGGGCCAATGGTGGGCCACGGCGCAGACCGCCAAGCCGGAGGGCTGGCTCGCCGCAGTCGAGACGGCCGGCCACGGAACCGCGAGCCTGACCCCGCTCGCGCCGCGGGAACGCGGCGAAGAGGCGGTCATGATGGGTCTTCGGCTCGCGGACGGGATTCCGTCCGGCGCGGTCGACGCTCTGGACGCTGTAATCGACGCCGCCCGGCGCGCGGACCTCGTGGCCGAGGGGCTGTTGGTTAACGATAACGACCGGCTCGCGGCAACCGCCCAGGGCCGGCTTCTGCTTAACGAGGTTCTGGCACGGCTTCTGGCGTAACGGCCCGGCCGACCGTGGTGACGAAGGAGGTGGGCGCGGGCTCTACTTCGGCAAAACCGCGCGGCCCGATCTCGATCACCGAGAGCCGCCGTTCCGCCGTTCCCGTCTCTGTGAAGCGAAACAGCCCGTCCACGCCGGAGAACCCGTTGGGGTCGAGAAAGGCGTCGCGCCCGAACCGCGCCTCCGGGAAGGGCTCGCGCGCCAGGCTGGCAACCAGCGCCATTGCGTCATAGGCGAGAGTGGCGATGCGCGGCGGGGCTTCGCCATAGAGTCCCCGATAGCGGCCGACAAACTCGGCCCAGCGCTGATAGTTGGGCGCGGCGAAGCGGGCGCCGTTCAGGGGCGGCTCGCGTAACAGGCTCGGGTCCTGCCAGAGGCCGGTGCCGAGAAACATGACCTTTTCCGGATCGACCTCATAAAACGGCAAGAGTGCCGCCAGCGAGCGCACGAGCCCGCCGCCCTCGGGCAACAGCACCGCGTCAAAGGGCACCTCGCCGATGGTCTCCACCGACTGCAGCTCCTTCAGGAGTTCCTGCGCCAGATCGTCGTCCATTTCCTGAAGCACCTCGCGCTCCCGAAGATAGGCCTGGTGGCGCGAATCATAGTCGGCCAGGTCGCGCACCGGCGAGAACAGGGCCTCCGCCTCGCGCGGATAGATCTCGATGCGGGAAATCGCAATGCCGTAGCGGTTGGCGGCGCGGCCGAAGGCCTCGAGCACCAATTCGCCATAGGCGCCCTCGGGGATCAGCGCGGCGATGGAGCGGCGTCCCTGATTGGCGGCGTGGGCGACGATGCGGCTCACTTCCTCATCGGGCAGGAAGCTCAACAGATAGACTCCGCCGCCGGCCGCGCTGCGGTCATTGGTGAACGCGATCATGGGCACGCCGGCGGCCGAAGCGATGGGGCCCGCCGCATGGACCGAATCGAAGAAAAGAGGCCCGAGGATAACGTCGGCGCCGGCATCCGCCGCAGCCTCGGCGGCGCGGCGCGCGCCGGCCGGCGTCGCCTGGGTATCGAAGGGCAAAAGCCGAAGCCTCGGGTCATACGCGTCGAACAGCGCCATGGTCGCGGCGTTGAACAGGCTCTCGCCGATCGCCGCCCGCTGGCCGCTCAGAGGCAGAAGGATGGCGACCGTGATCGATTCCTCGCTGAACGCGTCGATATAGGCGAGCGCCTCACCCGGCGCTTGCGGCGGCGCGTCTGCGGCTTCGGGCCCGGTGTCGACGGGCAGGCCGGTGATCGCCGGCGCGCTGGCGCAGGCGGCGAGGCCGAGCCCGCAAAGCCCGACCAGCATCGCTTTCAATCCGACTGCCCGCATGCAAAGTCCTCGCCAATGGTCTTGCCTTACGCCACCGGTTATAACAACCGGCGGCGGCGTAAAGAACCCTCGCTGATGAGGCGTACAAGACCATGGAACTCGAATCAGGCCTTTATGTGACCGCGACGCCGATCGGCAATCTCGCCGATCTGAGCGCGCGCGCCCGCGACGTCCTGACGAACGCCGACCTCGTGGCGGCGGAGGATACCCGGGTCACGGCCAAGCTGCTCAATCATTTCGGCATCGCAACGAAAATGCTTGCCTATCACGATCACAATGCCCCGGCGGTGCGCCCGCGCATTCTGGAGGTGTTGGCCGAGGGCGGATCGGTGGTGCTGGTCAGCGACGCGGGCACGCCGCTGATCTCCGATCCCGGCCTGAAGCTCGTGCAGGCGGCCATCGACGCCGGGCACCGGGTCGTGCCGGTGCCGGGCGCGAGCGCCCTGCTGGCTGCGCTCATGGTCTCTGGCCTGCCGACCGACCGGTTTCTCTTCACCGGATTCCTGCCCGGCAAGCATGCGGCGCGTAAGACGGCGCTCGCCGAGCTCGCCCGAATCGATGCCAGCCTCATATTCTATGAATCCGGGCGGCGGCTGGCGGCCGTGCTCGAAGACATGGCCGCGGCGCTCGGCGTCCGCGAGGCGGCGGTCTGCCGCGAGCTCACCAAGCGCTTCGAGGAGGTCAGGCGCGGCCCGCTCGCCGCCCTCGCCGAGGGCTATCGCAGGGAAGCGGCACCGAAGGGCGAGATCGTCGTCGTCGTGGGCCCGCCCGAGAAGGCCGCCGCGGCCGGCGCCGACGAGACGGACCTGGCGCTTGAACACGCCTTGAAGTCGCTGTCGGTGAAGGAGGCGGCCGCCGCCGTCGCCTATCTCACCGGCCGGCCGCGCCGGGAGCTCTACGCGCGCGCGCTCGCGCTGAAGGAAGGCCGGTGAGCGGCGTCCGGGCACGCAGGCGCGCGGAGCGCAGGGGGCGGCTCTCGGAAGCCCTGGCCGAAGGCCTGTTGCGCCTCAAGGGCTACTCCATCCTGGCGCGGCGGCTGCATACACCGGTCGGCGAGATCGATCTCGTCGCCAGGCGTCGGCGCCTGATCGCCTTCGTCGAGGTCAAGGCGCGGCGCAACGAGGCCCAGGCCCGGGAGAGCATCACCGACCGGCAAAAGGCGCGCCTGCAGCGCGCGGCCCAGGCATTTTGCGCCCGGCGACCCGAATTCGAGGGTTTC
>JAKSBY010000641.1 GCA_022360855.1 Sphingomonadales bacterium
ATAGGTCAGACCCAAGCCGAGACCGAACTTGTCCGTGATCTGGACGTTGTTCCAGACCGAGAACATATGCTCGGGCAACTCGCGCGGGCGTAAACCCGTCGGGCCGGCTCGATTGACCTGCTCACCGTCAAGATAGCTATAGCCGGCAGAGATGAACCAGCGGTCCGTCACCTGACCCTGAAGCTGCACCTCGAATCCCCTGATTTCCGAATCGATGACATCCAGAGTCGATGGATCACTATCGGCAACCTGCGGCGAGCTCTGTTCGATCTCGAAAATGGCGGCTGTCAGGCTGAGGGCTTGGTTGAAGTCCCATTTTACGCCCGCCTCGAGGTTGGTGAACGTGTTCGGGTCCAGCGCGTTATTGTTGCCGTTAATGTTCGCAAACTGCTCACCGCTGCGGGGCAGGAAGGATTCGCTGTAGCTTGCATAAATCGAGATGTTTTCCCGTGGCTTCAGGATCACCCCGAAGCGCGGCGAAATCTCTTCGTCCTTTCGCGTCCGCGTTTCATCCGCCGGAACGTTGAAGACCTCGATGTCGAAGCTGTCGAACCGGACGCCGACAACGACATCCAACCACTCTGTAATCTCGACCTGATCCTGAATATAGGCGGAAAAGACGTCGATGCTTACGCGTGTGTCGTCGTTGAGATCTGTGGTGAAGCTGTTTGTGGTCGGCATGCCGGCCGCGTTGACACCGACGCCTCCCCTCAGATTGAGAGGACGGGCGATCGTGAAAATCTCGTTGTCGTCCAACGTCGTGTCCCAGAATGAATTGAAACGATCCTGGTCCGACGAGGTATTGATGAATTCACCGCCGGCGACAATGGTGTGGTTGAGGCCACCTGTGTCGATTTCCCCAACCAGGTTTCCTGACAGGATCAGGTTTTTGCGCTTGGTTGCGTCGACATACCCATCGAGCGTCACTTCGTCTGGCGTGGCCGCCTGATTGTAGCCCGATACATAGAAGTTCTGGTACAGCTTGTCGTAATAGCCGTAAAACGTGCTGAAGTTGCCCTTCAGATTCTCCGAAAACTCATGTTGCAATGAAGCGCGCAGCAAGTGTGCCTCAAGCTCGGTCGTGTTGAGCTCCGGATCGGCGAAAACAATATCCTTGAAGGCTTTAACCGGGCGCCCATCTGTGCCTGTCGGAATGCCGCGATCAACAAAACGCTGATGATTGATATACTCGTAGGATAGATCGAGCCTCGTCGCCGGGCTGAGTTCGAATCCGGCGGTCGGGTTAACGCCAAACCGATCACCGTCATAGAAATCCCGGTGATTGTTCAGATACTCATACATCGCATTGAGGCGGACGGCAGTCCTCTCGCCTACGGAGAAGTTGCCGTCGACCTGAAGACCAAATGCGCCGAATGTATCGACGCCCGCCTGGGAGCCGGCGAAAGTCTCGCCGATCACAGCCTTCTTCGTAACGCGGTTCAGGATACCGCCCGTGCCGCCACGTCCGAACAGGAGCGCATTGGGGCCGCGAAGGATTTCCACCTGCTCAATGTTGTAGAGTGGACGATAGTACTGAACATCGTCACGAACGCCATCGATGAAGAAATCGGCCGTCGAGCGCACACCCCGAAACACAACCGCGTCACGGTGGCCTTCGCCCTGTGACGTGTTTACGCCGGGTGTGTAGTTGATAATGTCGCCAATACTCGTGAAGCCCCGCAGAGTAATCTCGTCTGCGGTGACAATCGAAAGGCTTTGCGGCACATCGATGATAGGCGTCGGCGCCTTGAGAGCATTGACCTGGTCCGTATAGAGGACCTTTCCAGTAACTACGATTTCATCCCCACTATAGTCATCGGGGGTATCGGCCACGGCCATCGGTGCGGCGAGAGTCAAAGAAAGCGCCGTAGCGCCGAGCAGGCGGGAAGAAAAGGGCCTCATCGTTTCCTCATTGTTTGTTGTGTGCCTCACGAAGGAAATCGTGAGGTCGAGTTCGGCGAGGGAAGCTAGATTAGTTAAGAATGAGTGTCAAT
>JAKSBY010000227.1 GCA_022360855.1 Sphingomonadales bacterium
CTTGGGAGCATCGATGCCAAGCTGCTCGAAGATCTCCGGGTAACGCAGCGGCATTTCGATCATCTCCCGGATCGATCCCAGCTCCCGCTTCAGACCGCCGATATCCTCATAGGCGATCCGCTGGTCCGGTCCGCTCCGGTCGGTGGGCCGCCTGGTTTCGATCGCCGTGGCGGGGCCGATGACCACCGCACCCTTCGGGACCGTCCGCAATACGGAGAAATCCTGATTACGCGACCCGATCAAGGTTGCCCGCACGCGATCGCCTTCCATGACGGCCAGGCCCTCGAGGAGGTGGCCGATGAACCGGCCCTTCTGCCCGCCGTCAGCCCCATGCCAGTCGCCGGACGGCGCCAGTTCCAGCTTGCGGGCGGGCTTCCAGGCGGTCGGCCGCAGCCTCGCCCTGTCGTTCAGTCCAACCCCCGCATTCTGCCGCGTCAAGCCATCGATCTGCACACTGCCTTTGCCGCGCTGGTCGGGAAAGGTCGCCATGAGCTTGACGACGCTGGCCCGCGCGCCTGCAATCTCCAGCAAGTCGCCCGTCTTGGCCCCGATGCGTTTCATATCTTCAGGGTCGATGCGGGCGATACCGCGCCCGACATCCTTTTGCAGCGCCTCGCAGACCTTCAACTCCAAGGCGTCCGAAGCCGGGTCGCTCACGGTGAGTCCTCCAGCAAATCCGCGAAGTCCCGCGCGGTTCCGATATGCAGGCCAAGATCGTCCTCTTCCAGTCCGAAGCGGGCCTTCAGCTCGGCCATTCGCTCCTCCAGCCTGAGCAGGGTCAGACCGAGGCGCTCGATCTCGTCATCTGACAGAGTTCCCGTCTCGACCCGCCGAATCGCCTGGCGCTCCATGAGTTGACGGACCGTCTCGACCAGAGCCAGGACCAGCCGCACCAGATCGTCCGCCGCGGTCTCGCTGTCGGCTTCCAGCCGGGGTCCAGGGCCAGGCTCGAGGGCTGCCCCATCGGTCGCGCCACCGCCAAGCAGGACCTTGCCTAACGCCTCGTCGTTCGCCGTACTCTCCACCATCATCTTCTCAATCGCCCGCCGCCAAGCCGCCGACGAAGGAGTATGGCGTCCAGGGGCCGGTGCAGCTCACCGCAACGTCCGGATTGGCGCGCGCCAGGCCGCCGACGGCCTCCGCGAACTCGGCAACGCTTTTGCGCCCGATCAGGCACGATCCCTTAATGCCCCGCGTAGTGCCGGCACCGTCATCCCAGATACTCTCTTCCGACAACCGGCTGAGCCGTATGCGGATACGCTCCACGGCCGCCGATTGCCCGCGGTCCTCCAGCCGCGCCATGAGATAGGCCGTCCCCGCGCCTTCCCCGGAGCATCGGTCGGGTTTGGGGGGACTGGCGGGCGCTTTATCGGAGATCCGCACGGCAACCTCCACCCTGCCGGCGACACGCCCAAGACCGTCGTATATGGCGCTTCGGCGCATCTCAAGCAGGGCGAACAATTCGCCGGCCTCACAGGCCGTTCCGAAACGCATCGGCAACACGGCATGGCGCTCGGTCAACGCGCCCAGGACCCGCTCATGGCGCCATACATTCTCGACCGACGGCTCAAGAGGGAGACACCGGGCATCGCTCACAACGCCGGCAACGTTATTGTGGCGGAAAGCAAAGACTTCCGCCCCGCCATGCCCATGGATCGGGCCGCACCGAATATCGGCATCGCCGATAATCCCATACACATACAAACACTCCATACAGGTTCATGCACCCCCTGATGCGCCGTTCAGCCGTCGCGCCGTATCCACCGAAGCGACCAACACCTTGATGCCGACATAGACAAGATCGACGCCGGCCAGCGAAATGGTCGCCTCGCCGCAGATCACCACCCCCTTGTTCAGCGCACGGTCCAGCAAATCGGCGATCGCCAGCTCCTGCCCTCCCGTGGTTCTAGGCGGCATGGCCTCGGCCTCCGGGCCGACGGTCGGCAAAGCTGTAAGGAGGCCAGGGCCCGGTGGTCTCGTATTCGATGCCGAAGCCGCCATAGGCGCGCGACAGACCACCGACCGCCTCAAAGAACTCATGCTCCCGGCTTCGGTCCACCAGATAGGCACCGTTGAACACCATCGCGCCCTCTCGTCCATGCACCTCGGCCGGCTGAATCTTGCCGGCTTCCGACCCCCGCGCGACGGCCAACAGCCGTGCCGCCCCCTGATCCAGGCAACGGTCGATCGCCCTGTCGATTTCCGCCTCGGCCAAGCGTTCCGCGCGCCGCCTAAGAAAGAAGGCCCTGCCGTCGGCGGCACGGGAGATTTCTTCTCTGAGCCTAGCGATAGCCGGGCTTTCCCGGGCCAGCCGGCGCGCCATCCGCTCCCGCGAGCAATAGATCTTGAGGCCCCACTCGATGGCGCCCTCGATGCGGTCGATTGCGCTTGTCCATGCCCGACGGTTCTCCCGCAACGTCGCCTTCAGACCATGTTTATCGGCAAACACGGCGCCAAAGCGAAGCGGCAGCACCGTCTGCCGGCGGATCAAAGCCTCCAGCACCCGGTGATGATGCAGTACCAGTTCCTCCGCCCGGCCGGTGTCCGCCAGGGCCTGGTCGAGCGACATCGCGTTCGGAAGCGTGATATCGCCAACCAACGCGGCGAGCTCGCCGCACGCGATCAGGCGCGGCGTCCCGAATTCCGCCGCGTCGCCATCGGACGACACGTCGCTCAGGTCGGGGGCCGACGCCACGCGGACGATGCCAAACACATGGATCAGCGGCTTCGTCATACCATACCGGCCCCATAAGCCGGCTCCTGCCGGCGAACCGACACCGCGACCGGGCCATCCGCCTTGGCAAAGGCGGACAGCGTCTCGTAGGCCTCGATCAGTGTTCTGATACGTTCGCTGCCGGCACGGTTCCCCGCCAGATCGGGATGTACGCTCTTGGCCAGGCGGCGATAGGCTGTCAACGCGGCCTTGGCATCGGCGTCGGCATCGACCCCCAAGACCCCGCGAGCCCGGCAGATACTGGCGGTATCGAGAAAAACGATTTCCACGGTGGCAAAACTGTGCGGCGGCAACGGCCCGACACGCCGGGAGGCAAGCTGGCCGCCATGGGCGGCGTCGAGTGTTTCGATGCAATCGTCCAGGACGTCGGCCCGGTCAGCCCTGACGAGCAGCGCCAAGTTGAGCACCATCTTGTCATCCATCAGCGGGTTGGCGACAAGGTCGGCCGAGACCGTCCGCATGGAGGCCAGCAGATTTTTGCCGAGCCTGGTGCGGCGGCGCTCGAGACTCGTTTTGACAAGCGAACCGAGATGCACCGACTCCTCATGCGCGAGGCCGTTAGCCATCCCGTTGAGCCGCTCTTTGACCTCCCGTATGGCGGGTTCGGTGGCGATCTCGGCAAATACCGTTTCGAGGTCCCAGGTTGCCAGAACCTCGAACTGGACCATGCCGTCCATGGACTGAAAAGCGGTGGCGAACGCCGGGGAACCGGCCTTCAGGGATCGGACAACGCTCTGGCCATCCGGAGCCACGGTGCCGAACTTGACGGGCAGAACCGGCGCGATCGCCATCGCGCGCTCGATCATGTTTTGGTGGGCCATCAGCCGGGCAGCCAGTTCCTCGCGGTCATGGCCGGCCGGCGGACCTTCGTCCGTATGCCGAACAAGCGCGGCGAACCGGCCGTGCTGGACTATGTGCACCCCATCCGACCCTGCCGCAGCCCAATCATCGGACAGTCCCGCCGTCTCTATGATGGCGTAGAGATAGAGCCCCTCGCCCCGCGATCCGGTGCGCCCCGTCATTGGCTGTTTTCCTTGGCCGCGCCCTGCGCGACAAGCGCCTCGAGACGCTCGATCCGCTCCTGAAGCACCGCGTCCCGTTCGTCCGACGGAGCCAGTTGAGGCGTCAGATAGGGGTCGCTCTCCCACCAGTTGATGCCCATCTCCACGGCTTTGTCGACAGACGCGATAAGCAGGCGCAGGCGGATGTTGAGAAGCTCCACGCCGACCAACGACACCATCACGTCGCCGGCGATAACCACGCCCTTATCCAGAACCCGATCGAGGATATCGGCAAGCGTATTGGCCTGTACCGAATGCTCCATGCGTCCGTCGTTGTTCACGTCCGGCTCCCTGCCAACGTCATGGGTTGCCGCTGGCTCATTCGGGTTCTCCGACCTGATCCCGGAAGTAACGCCGCCCACGGCGGTAGTCGACGATGTCGCCGGCCTCGTCCAAACCGACGATGTACTCGGCCAGAACGTCGGTCGCCGCCGGAATGCGATTCAACTCGATGACCGTAACCACCAGCCTCCAGCCGCTTTCCGTTCGGCCGAACTCCGAGACGCTTTCAACGGGATAGCCGGTCAGCTCCTTCAATTGACGCTTGGCCTCCTCGATGAGCTGCACAGGCCGGCGCCGAACCGGCGGCGGCTGCGCTTCGGCCCGTGACACGGCGGCCTCGATTATGGAGGTGGTGGACGGCTTGCCGTTGCCGGACTTCGGACGCGCGGCACGCGGTGAGTCACCTGGCGGGTTAGATTCGGCCATCTTTCCTTGCCTCTCCGATCTCCTTTAGGCGCTGCAGAAGGCGGCTTTCCTCAGCCTCGTAGTCGTCGAGTCCGATCTCGCCGAGATCGAGCTTCAATTCCAATTCGGCAAGGGCTCCACGGATCTTGTCTTCGTCATACATTTCGGCCTTCGCCTGATCGTCAATCGTCTGGGCGAGCCACAGCACGCCCTTGATCGGTCCCAGCACCGGCGCAGACAGGAGGCTTCCCAAGATGCTCACGCTGCCCCCCTGACATCCCAGTTCACGACGATGTTGACAAAGTTGTAGGGAGGCACGGGGCCGACATATTTGAACATCAGACGGTCGTTGCACGCGCCATCGAGCTCGCGCACTGCCTTATCCACCTCCGGCTCCTTCCCGGCATCCACGAGAAACGCGGCGTTCAGGACCATCCGTTCGCTGATGGTCTTGTTCGTGCGGGTCTTCAGAACATGCGGCCGGATTCGCTCCAGGATCATCTCCTCGTCGCGGGCGCGCTTCCCGGCCAGTGCCTTCTCGACCGCCTCGCCAAGCCTGATGCGCTCGTAATAGGTCTTCTCCGGAGCCTGCCCTTCCAACCGGTCGCGCATGTCTCGGATGGCGGGGTTTTCCGCCACCACCTCCTCGAATACGGCGCCCTCGTACCAAAATGCCTTCAGGCCCAGTTCGACGCGGTTTTCCATCTGTCCGAGCAGATGCGTAAACTCGCTGTAGCGGGCTTCGAGGAGCTGCTTTCCGATCGCTTCGGCGTTCGGCGCAACGGTGCCGAAGCGCACCGGCAGGAGGGTGAAGTCCTCCATCACCTCTTCCAACACCAGCGTATGCGCCATCATGTTCCGCCGGCTGTTGTCATATTCGGCGCATGCGGAATCGCTGACGACGGCGGCCAGGCGGCCATGGTTGATGGTATGAACCGGATCTCCGCGCTCGCCGATGCCACGGGCCTGGAAGGCGCGCGGTTCCGAGCACCCGATAATGGCGTAGAGATACTTCTGCTCCACTGGCTCCGGCCTGGTCATGCTTGGTCTCCGTCTCCCGGAGCCCGCTTGCCGGCGCGAATCTCGAGCACCCCGCTGTTGTAGGTGTAGTTGGTATCGGCGGTCCGCACCGGCGCCGGCAGGGACACGTCCTTGGCATAGCGGCGTTTGCCCAGCGTCTCGATCGTCAGGACGTCGCCCTCGAAGCGGATTGAGATTTCCTCGGCCGACACGCCCGGCAGCTCGGCCGTGACGACGATCTCCTCGCCCTCGTCGAACACGTCGATGATCGGCTCGCGCGCGTCCTTGAC
>JAKSBY010000706.1 GCA_022360855.1 Sphingomonadales bacterium
AAACCGCTTGACCCGGCGATACGCCTCGAACCGGACGAACAGGAGGTGGATGCCGTGACGCACCCAGCGGGCCGCGAAATGACCGCCGGCCACGCAGGCGATCAGCACCGCGATCTGAAACAGGGACTCGAAGGACAGAAGCTCGCCGGTGACCCAGGCGAGCGCGGCGGCCGACCATTCCGACACCGCCTGCACGATGGCGTTCCAGGTTTCCGGCCCTAACAGACTCTCCATCGCCACCTCATCTCCGCCGGGCGAAGAAGTCGCGCAGCAGGCTGCCGGCCTCGCCCTCGCTCATGCCACCATAAACCTCGGGCGCATGGTGGCAAGTGGCTTGGGCGAAGACGCGCGCGCCATGGCGCACGCCGCCGGACTTGGGATCCTCGGCGCCGTAATAAAGCCGGCGGATGCGGGCAAAGGAGATCGCCGCCGCGCACATGGCGCAGGGCTCCAGCGTGACGTAGAGGTCGCAGTCGGTGAGCCGCTCGGAGCCGATCGCCCCGGCAGCCGCGCGGATGGCCAGCATCTCCGCATGCGCGGTCGGATCGCCGAGCTCGATCGTCCGGTTGCCGTCGGCGGCAAGCACGGCGCCGGAGGAATCCACGATCACCGCGCCCACCGGCACCTCGCCGCGGTCGGCGGCGGCGCGCGCTTCGGCCAGCGCCTGCGCCATATGGGGGGACGGCCGGTCCAACATGCGCCAAGCATGAATCCACCCGCCGCCGGGGTCAAGCGATGCGCAAGTCTTTGCATCCGCCAATGCCCGCGCCTAATCTCCCTCCGTGACCGTGGACCAAAAAGAAAAGCCCAAGGGCGAGCGCATCGCCAAGCTCCTGGCGCGCGCCGGTGTCGCCTCGCGGCGCGAGGTGGAGCGCATGATCGAGGCCGGCCGGATCACGCTGAACGGCGAGCCTGTGACGACGCCGGCGACTCTGATCCTCGATACGCGCGGCGTCCGGGTGGACGGCAAGCCCGTGCGGCGCGCCGAGCCGGCGCGGCTGTGGCGCTACCACAAAGCCAGAGGCGTGGTGACGACGAGCCGCGACGAGCGGGGCCGCGAGACCCTGTTTGATCGGTTGCCCCCCGGCCTGCCCCGGGTCGTCACGGTAGGCCGGCTCGATCTGAACTCCGAGGGCCTGATCCTCCTGACCAATGACGGCGCTTTGGCCCGCGCGATGGAGCTGCCGTCGACCGGCTGGCTGCGCAAATATCGCGTCCGCGTTCACGGAGCCGTGGATGAAGCCGCACTCGAAAAGCTTGCGCATGGCGCCATCGTCGACGGCATCGCCTATGGCCCGATTACGGCAAAGCTGGAACGCCGGCAGGGCGCTAATGCCTGGCTGACCATGGGGCTCAGGGAAGGCAAGAACCGTGAGATTCGCAAGGTGCTGGCGTCGCTCGGGCTCAAGGTGAACCGCCTGATCCGCACCAGCTATGGCGATTTCGATCTCGGCAAGCTGCCGCCCGGCGCGGCCGCCGAGGTGGCCGCGGCCACGGTGGAAAAGCTCAATCGGCGCCTTGCCGCGCCCACGCCGCGGCGCCGGAGAGGCTGATCCATGCGCATCGTCGCAGGGGCGCTCAAGGGCCGGCGGCTCTCATCGCCCAAAGACAATTGCATCCGCCCGACCTCGGATCGGCTGCGGGAAAGCCTGTTCAACCGTCTCGCTCACCGCGACGACTTCGACATCGCCGGCGCGCGCGTCGCCGATCTCTTCGCCGGAACCGGCGCGCTGGGGCTGGAGGCCCTGTCGCGCGGCGCCGCCGAGGCGGTCTTTGTGGAGCAAAGCCGCGCCGCCATTCGCCTGATCCGGGACAACATCGCTGCGCTCGGCCTTGAAGACCGCGCGCGGGTGCTTGCGGTCGACGCACGCAAGCTGCCCGCGGCGGCTTCCCCATTCAATCTGGTCTTCCTCGACCCACCCTACGGCAAAGGACTGCTGCCACCGGCGCTGGCAGCGCTTCGCAGCCAGGGCTGGCTTCAGCCGCCGAGCCTCATCGGGGCCGAAATCGGGGCCGAAGAGGCCCTGAGCTTTCCGGCCGATTTCACCATCGACAACGAGTTTCACGCCGGGCGTTCAAGAATACTACTCATGCGGGTTCTTAACTGACATATTTACAACCTAACCTTAGCCTGCTAATTTCGCAGCAATTGCCTGCGATCCGTTCACTAAAGCGCTGGTTGAGACGATGACGAACGAGAGAGCCAAGGCGGCGGCAGCCTTACGCCACTGTCTCACCTATGTTCTGCGCGACACGGTCGAGTCGGGCTTTCACGGCGCTGCCCTGCATCTCCGCCTCGCCATCGAAGAGATCGAGGCCGAGCTGATCGAAAGCCAGCTGGAGGAAGAACAAAACTCGCGGGCGTCCTGACCCGCGCGCTGCCCCGCTTCAGCGCCGCCCGAACAAACGCTCGATGTCCGCCAGCTTGAGCTCCACATAGGTTGGCCGGCCGTGATTGCACTGGCCGGAATGGGGCGTCGCCTCCATCTCCCGCAAAAGCGCGTTCATCTCTTCCGCCGTCAGCCGGCGCCCCGCCCGCACGCTGCCGTGGCAGGCCATGGTGGAGCACACCTCTTCCAGCCGCTCCTTGAGGCTCAGCGCCTCATCGAGCCCGGCCAGGTCGTCGGCCAGATCGCGCACCAGGCCCTTGATGTCGCTGTCGCCGAGCATCGCCGGCGCCTCGCGGATGATCACCGTGCCGACGCCGAAGGGCTCGATCACCAGCCCCAGCTCCTCAAGCTCGCCGACGCGCTGCAAAAGCCGCCCGGCCGCCTCCTCGCCGATCTCGACGACCTCCGGCATCAGAAGCATCTGCCGCGCCACGCCGGACACCGCCAGCGCCTGTTTCATGCGCTCATAGACCAGCCGCTCATGCGCCGCGTGCTGGTCGACGATGACGATGCCGTCACCGGTCTGGGAGACGATGTAGGTTTCGTGCACCTGACCGCGCGCCGCCCCAAGCGGATAGGCGACATCCTGCTCCGGCGGTGCGTCCGGCCGCGCCGCCGGCGGGGCCTCATAGGCCGCCGGGGCTTCGGCGAAGCCGCGGGGCGCAGGCGCGGACGGTCTTGAATACAGAAGGGGGGCGTCCGGCGCTTGCGGACGGGCCGCACCCAGTGCCGCCGCGGAGACCGTGGTCGAGGCCCGGTGCCCGACCTCGGCCAGCCCGTGTTTCAAGGCACCGACGATCAGGCCGCGCACCAGCCCGGCATCGCGGAACCGGACTTCCGCTTTCGCAGGATGGACGTTGACGTCAACCGCCTCCGCCGGCACTTCGAGGAACAGCGCCAGCACCGGGTGCCGGTCGCGGGCGAGGAAATCCGCATAGGCGCCGCGCACCGCGCCGACCAGGAGCCGGTCCTTGACCGGCCGGCCGTTGACGAAGAGATACTGATGCTGGGCGTTGCCGCGGTTGAAGGTGGGCAGCCCGGCAAAGCCGGAGAGCCGCAGCCCCTCGCGCTCCGCCTCGATGGCGATGGCGTTGTCGGTAAAATCCTTGCCCAAGACCGCGCCCAGGCGGCGCATGCGGGCATCGATCAGTTCCCCCTGGCTGCCCGAGACGTTGAAGGCAAGCCGGTCGTCATGCGTGAGCGCGAAAGAGACTCCGGGATGCGCCAGTGCCAGGCGCTTCACCGCGTCCAGCGCGTAGCCGTATTCCGTGCGCTCGGTCTTGAGGAATTTCAGTCTGGCCGGCGTGGCGAAGAAAAGATCGCGCACCTCGACCCTCGTCCCCCGGCTCCGCGCGGCGGGCTTGAGGCCGAGCCGCTTGCCGCCTTCGATGGTCAACTCAGAGGCATCTTCGGCGCCGTCCGCGCGGCTGGTCAGCGAAAACCGGCTGACCGAGGCGATTGACGGCAGCGCCTCGCCGCGAAAACCGAGCGTCTCGATATGCGTAAGATCGCCGTCGGCGAGCTTGGACGTGGCGTGGCGCTCCACCGCCAGCTCCATATCCTCGCGCGTCATGCCGTGGCCGTCGTCGGCCACGCTGATCAAGCTCCGGCCGCCGGCCTTCATCACGACCTCGATGGCGGTGGCGTTCGCATCGAGGGCGTTTTCCACCAGCTCCTTCACCGCGCTCGCGGGCCGCTCCACCACCTCGCCCGCGGCGATGCGGTTGACGACCTCTTCGCTGAGCCGGCGAATGGTCATCCCATTTCGCTCAGATATTGCCGTGCCAGAACCTTGCCGCGCTCCACCGCCGGCTGATCATAGGCGTCGATGCCGAGCAAATGCCCGGCGATAGCGGTCTCGATCATGAAATGGGCGAACAGCGCGCCGAGGCCCGCCTCGTCGAGCCCGTGCAGGCGGATCTCCCGCACCGGCAGGCCGCGCTCGGCCATGGCATCCATGGTCGCCCGCCCGGAACAATCGACGAGGTCGGCGATGCTGCGCCCAGCGAGATAGCCGAGATTGAGACCCGCGGCCACGGCCGGCGGGATGGTCAAGGCGGCCGGCGGCTGATCGAGCGTGACGAAGGTGAAAGCCTTGTCGCGCGGCCCGTCCAAGTAAAGCTGCACCTGGCTGTGCTGGTCCACCGGGCCGAGCGCCGGGACCGGAGTCAACCCCTTGCCCTCCTTGCCGAGGCTTTCGGCCCAAAGCTGGCCGTACCAGTCCGCGAAGCGGGCAAGCCGGTCCTCGTAGCACATCAGTACCGACAGGGTCTGGCCGTTGCGTTCGGCGAGCTCGACCGCCAGCGCCGCGCCGAGCGCCGGGGCGGACTCGAGGGGCGACGGTGCGTCCATGGCCGCACGGACCGAGGCCTCGGCGCCGTCGCGGATGCGTTCGATATCGAGCCCCAAAAGCGCTGCCGGCAGGAGCCCGACCACCGACAGCACGGAAAAGCGCCCGCCGAGCGCCGGGTCATGATCGATGACGCGATAGCCCTCGGCCTCGGCGAGTTTTCTTAAGATCGAGCCGCCGGGCTCGACCACCGCCGTCACCCGGCCCGCCATGCCACCGACGGACTTGGCGGCCTCGAACGCAATCAAAAGACTTGCTAGGGTCTCGACCGTGCCGCCGGATTTCGAGATCGCCAGGATATGCGTTCGCGTCAGGTCAAGGCGGCGGAGCAGACCCTCGAACACGGGGCCTGAGAGATTATCCACCACGTGGAGACGCGGCCGCCCCGCCGCCGCCAGGCTCGCGAGCGCTCTGGCGCCGAGGCTGGACCCGCCGGTACCGAGCAGCAGGACGTCATCCGCATCCGCCGCGATCGCTTCGGCGGCCTCTTGGATGGCCGGCAGATCGCTCTTGTCGCCAGGCAGGAAGAGCCACGGCCTGAGCCCCTGCTCCGCCTCATCCTGCAGCCGCGCCAGTCCGGTCTCGATGCCTCTGATTCGCGATTCGATCACCGATTCGCCGGATTCGCCAAGCGCCGCCAAAAAGCCCGACACGTTCTGCGTGTAGTGGCGCGTTACCACGCCCTCGGATACGTTAACCATACTGTTTCACCGTCCCTGCGCTTTTCGAACCACGGCAATTGTAAGAGCCCGTCCGGGATTCCCGGCGCCGTTAAGAAAAGTTAAAAATTCCTTAATCCAGGCCAATTTCCAGCTACACTTCGAGGTGGAACTTACGCGGAATGCTCCGGCCCAAGATGCCACGCCTTCTCGGCTTTGAGAAGGCACCATAAACGCGAGTTCCGGGGGAGTGTGCGTATGCGTGGCTTATCAGGTTTGCAAGTACCGACCGGCGCGGTCATCGTCGGCTGCTCGATTGCCGTGTTGTGGCTGTCGTCGCTGTCGCCCTATCCGAGGCTCGCCTTTCTCATGATGCTCCTGGCCACCATCTGCATCGCGGCAGAGATGCTCGGTGCGATTCGCATACTGGACCGGCACGTCGCGCGCTGGCTGGCGAGCTGGTGGGCAGTGACACGGACCCGAGATCCGGTTACCGAATGAAAATTGGGGGCCTGCGCGACCGTTCATGGTTCGACAGGCTCACCACGAACGGACTTTAATTCCGTTCGCCCTGAGCTTGTCGAAGGGGCGACGGCCGCTCGGTTGATTGACTAAGGCGAGTTCGGAACGTCGATCGGCTCGCTCTCGACATGATCGATGGTCGCGCCCTCGGATTCCCAAACGCGCTCACCGGCGGTCAGGATATCCCGCAGAAGGACGCCCTTCTCGACAACGAAGGTCTCGTCATCGCCGACATTGGAGCGCGCGTCGGACGAAACGCGGCCCCTGTTCTGGGCAAGATCGTTGACCAGCGCCTGTTCGCCGTTGGAACCGAGCTGCGGCAGGGTCGTGCGGCCCGGGAACAGCGCGTTGATGGCCTGCTGCGTCGGCGTCAGATCCTGCGGGCGGGGCTCGCCCGGACGCGGCGGCTTGAGATTATAATCGGGCGGGACCACCAGCGGCGCCTTGGAGACGACCTCGAATTCGTCGGGCGGATTCTTGCCGATGCCAAAGGTCTTGCCGATGCTCGAGCAACCGGCCAGCGCGACCATGAGTATCGATGCTGCGACGATGCGGGTCAGCCCGCCCTGTGCCGTCATGACGTCAGCCTCCGAGTGAATTCCGGCCGGAAGTATTATTGCGTTTTTGTGGCGATCGCAAGGCATCCCACAGAAGCGCGATGACCCCGAACGTGATGGCGGCGTCCGCAACGTTGAAAACGTAGAACGAGAACCCGAAGGCATGCAGCCGGACGAAATCGGCAACCGCGCCGTCATAAAGGAACCGGTCGATCAGATTGCCGATGGCGCCGCCGAGCACCAGCGCGATGGCCACGGCGAGGAAGCCCTCGCGCACGCGGTAAAGCCAGACCGCGAGGACCGCGATGATGACGGAAATCACCGCGATCAGCAGCCACGTGCCGGCCTCTGAGTCGGCCTGAAACAGGCCGAGGCTGATACCACGGTTCCACACCATGGTCAGGCTGAAGAAGGGCAGGACCGCAACGTCCTGGCGCGCCGGCAGGTCGAAGATGTTCAATATCCACCATTTCGACAGGCGATCCAGGATCAGGATGCCGATAACGAGCCAGAGCGCCGCGGGCAGTCTCACGCCACGGCCTCATGCGCCGCGACCGCCGAGGTGCAGCGGTTGCACAAGTCGGCCTCGCCGACCTCGGGCAGCACCATCCAGCAGCGTTCGCATTTGCCGCCCTCGGCCAGGCTGCTGACCACCCCGACGCCCGGCACGTCGTCGAGCCGGAAGGCGCCATCCGGCGCCGTGCCCGAAACCACGCTGGCGGCCGAGGTGATGGAGATCTCCGCCAAGTCAAGACCGTCGAGCGCTTGCAAGACCGCCTCGTCGGCGACGTAAAGCGTGGGATGTGCCTGTAATGAGGAGCCGATACGCCGTTCACGGCGGTCGAGTTCCAGGGCGCCGGTGACGACCCGGCGCGCGGTGCGCACCCGGTCCCATTTATTGGCGAGGTCATCGTCGCGCCAGGCCGGGTCCGCCTCGGGGAACTGCCGCAGATGCACGCTCGCCGCGTCCTCGCCCATGCGCGCACGCCAGACTTCCTCCGCGGTAAAGACCAGGATCGGCGCCAGCCAGGCGGTCAGATGGTCGAACAGAATATCGAGCACGGTGCGCGCCGCGCGCCGGCGCACCGACTCCCTGGCGTCGCAGTAGAGCACGTCCTTGCGGATGTCGAAGTAGAAGGCCGAGAGATCGGTGATGCAGAATTGGTAGAGCGCGTGGAAGATCGGGTTGAAGTCGAAATCCGCGACGCCGCGGCGCACCAGCCGGTCGAGCTCCCAGACCCTGTGCAGCACCCAGCGGTCGAGCTCCGGCATCTCGGCCACGGGCAGCCGCTCCGCCGGGTCGAATCCCGCGAGATTGCCAAGCAGGAAGCGTAAGGTATTGCGGATCTTGCGGTAGGCGTCGACCTGGCCGGAGATGATCTCGCCGCCGATGCGCACGTCTTCGAAATAGTCGGTCGCCACCACCCAGAGCCGGATGATATCGGCGCCGTTCTGGTCGACGATCTTCTGCGGCGAGACGAAGTTGCCGAGGGATTTGGACATCTTGCGGCCTTCGGCATCCTGCGCGAAGCCGTGGGTGAGCACCGCGTCATAGGGCGCGTGGCCGCGGGTGCCGCAGGATTCCAGGAGGCTCGACTGGAACCAGCCGCGATGCTGGTCCGAGCCCTCGATATAAAGCTGCGCCTTGGGCGCAAGCTCTTCGCGGGCCTCGACGACAAAGGCGTGGGTCGAGCCGGAATCGAACCAGACATCGAGAATATCCACGATCTGCTCATAGTCGTCGGCATTGTAGTCGTTGCCGAGGAAGCGCGCCGGCGGGCTGGAGAACCAGGCGTCCGCCCCCTCCGCCGCGAAGGCTGCAATGATGCGCCCGTTCACCGCCTCGTCTTTAAGCAACTCGCCGCTCGCCTTGTGGACAAAGAGCGCGATCGGCACGCCCCAGGCGCGCTGGCGCGAGATCACCCAGTCCGGGCGCTCCTCGACCATGGAGCGCATGCGCCGTTTGGACTGTTCGGGCACCCAGCGCACCGCATCGATGGCGCGAAGCGCGGTCTCCCGCAGCCCGGTGGTCTCCATGGAGATGAACCACTGCGCCGTGTTGCGGAATATCAGCGGCGCCTTGGAGCGCCAGGAATGGGGATAGCTGTGGCTAAGCTTGCCGATGGCGAGCAGCGCGGCGCTTTCCTTCAGTTTATCGCTGACCGGGCCGTCGGCCTTGAAGACGTGGAGCCCGGCAAAGAGCGGCACATGGTCGTAGAAGAGGCCGTCCGGGCCGACCGTGTGGGGCACTTCCAGGCCGAATTTCCGGCCGACGTCGAAATCCTCTTGGCCGTGGCCGGGTGCGGTGTGGACGAAGCCGGTGCCCTGTTCCAGGGTCACGTGGTCGCCGGGCAGGAGCGGCACGTCGAAATCGTAGCCCTGGCCGCGCAGGGGATGGGCGCAAATGGTCTGCGCCAGGTCGTGGCCCTTGAGGTCGGCCACCACCTCGTAGTCGGTGATACCGGCGCGGATGGTGAACTCATCGACCAGGTCGCGGGCCACCACGAGCTTGGCGCCGGCCAAACCGCCCTCGCCCACCTCGGTCACCTCGATGACCGCGTAGTTGAAGGTTTCGCCGAAGCAGATGGCGCGGTTTCCGGGGATCGTCCACGGCGTGGTCGTCCAGATCACCACATTGGCGCCCTCGAGCGCCTCGAGATCGGTAGCGATCACGGGAAAGCCGACATCGATCATGGTCGAGGTATGATCGTGATACTCCGTCTCGGCCTCGGCCAGCGCGGTCTTCTCCACGACAGACCACATCACCGGCTTGGCGCCGCGATAGAGGCTGCCGTTCATGAGGAACTTGAAGAGCTCCCTGACGATGGTCGCCTCGGCCTCGAACGCCATGGTCGTATAGGGATCGTCCCAATCGCCGACGACGCCGTAACGCTTGAACTGCTCGCGCTGCACGTCGATCCAGTGCGCCGCGAAATCCCGGCATTCCTTGCGGAACTCGATCAAGGGAACGTCGTCCTTGTTCTTGCCCGCTTTGCGGTATTGCTCTTCGATCTTCCATTCGATCGGCAGGCCGTGGCAGTCCCAGCCGGGCACATAGGGCGCGTCCTTGCCGGTCATCTGCTGCGAACGCACGATGATGTCCTTGAGGATCTTGTTCATGGCGTGGCCCATATGCAGGTCGCCGTTGGCATACGGCGGGCCGTCATGCAGCACGAACTTCTCCCGGCCCCTGGCAGCTTCGCGGAGCTGCCCATACAGACCGTCCGCCTCCCAGCGCGCCAGCATCGCCGGCTCGCGGCCCGGCAGATTCGCCTTCATGGGAAAATCCGTCCGGGGCAGGAACAGCGTCGATTTGTAATCGGCGGGCTTTTGGTCGCTGGGCATGAGCTGGTCTCGAATTGCGCGGCAGGGTGGCGTTTAGCAGCGGCGTGTGCGGGTGTCGAGTTGAATCACGGCACTTCCGGATGTTCGTCGAGATAGCTGTCGAGCGTCGGCGGCAGGAGCCGGCCGCGGGCGTTCTCCGGATCGCTCAGCAGCGCGCGGGCGGTATCGCAATCGGCGGCAATCTGCGCCTTCAAGGCGTCAAGCCCGTCAAACTTCTGCTCCGGCCGGATGAAGCCGACCATTTCCACCCTGAGATGCTTGCCATAGAGATCGCCCTTGAACGCAAACAAAAAGACTTCGAGCAGCACCGCATCGCCGGCGTCGACCGTCGGGCGGCGGCCGATATTGGCGACGCCCTCATAGACCGGCATGCCGTCGTCTTCCTCGATCACGACCCTGACCGCATAAACGCCGAGCGCCGGCACGATAGAGTCTTCGAGCGCGATGTTAGCGGTGGGGAATCCTATGGTCCGCCCGCGCTTGTCGCCCTCGAGAACCCGGCCGGCAATCGACCACCAATGGCCGAGCAACGCCGCGGCTCGCCGGGCCTTGCCCTCGCGCAAGGTCTCGCGAACAAGCGTCGACGAATAGGCGGCGCCGGCCGCGCCCTCGATACCGAAGCGCACGGGCTCGACAACGGTGACGCCGAAGCCCTCCATCTCGCCCATCCACCTGAGCACGTCGACGCCGCCGCCGCGGCCCTGGCCGAAGCGATAGTCGTAGCCGACGACCACATGAAGGACGCCGATGCCGCCGAGCAATACCTGGGCGACGAATTCCTGCGCCGGGGTGGCGGCCAGTTCCTTGTCGAACGGCAAGACGAGGCTGAGGTCGACACCGAAGCTCTCCAAGAGCCGCGTGCGCTCGCGAAACGGCGTCAGCCGGAAGGGCTCGGCATCGCGGGCGAAAAAACTGACCGGGTGCGGCTCTGTGGTGACCACGGCGAGCCCGGCGCCCATGGCGCGCGCCAGCCGGCCGGCCTCGCCGATCACGACATGATGACCGCGGTGGAAACCATCGAAATTTCCGAGCGCGGCAACCATCCCCCGGAATCGGGGCTCAAGGCCTTCATGGTGGCGGAAGAGCCGCATCGCGGGCTTGCGCGATCCTTAAGCCGGGCGGCCGGGGACGACGAGCACTGCCTCGCCGTCGACAACAACCGTGTCACCGACCGTACATGTGGTATCGAAGCGTACGCGCCGGCCCTTGTCGGTCTTCTCCAGCACCGTGACGGTCGCGGTCAGCGTATCGCCGATCCTGACCGGCGCTTTGAACTTGAGCTCCTGCGAAACATAGATGCACCCCGGCCCGGGAAAGGTCGTGCCGAATACCGCGGAGATCAGACCGGCCGAGAACATGCCATGGGCGATGCAGCCTTTGAACAGGGTGCCGGCGGCGTAGTCCTCGTCCAGATGCAAGGGATTGGTATCGCCCGTGACGTTGGCAAAGACGGCAACCTGGTCCCTGGTGATCTCCTTGGACAGCGACGCCGACATGCCTTCCGACAGGTCCTCGAAAAAGTGCTGCGGATATTCCGTCATGAACCACTCCACCTCGCCACATGCGGCGCGCGACTATAGCCAGCGCCGGAATTGACCGGCAACAGGGAATGAGCGTCGATGGCGAATTTTCTCTCATCCCTATCCCTGCCGGCGATTAACCCTTTTTTTAAGACGCGCCGCCTATTGTTCCGGTTGCGGGGGCGCCACGTTCCAAGACCATAAGGTGGGACTGAACAAGAGGATACCAACGCGTCATGTCGGTAGATTCAGCAATGCCGATCCTCATCGTCGACGACTACAAGACGATGCTCAGGATTGTACGAAACTTATTGAAGCAGCTAGGCTTCAATAATGTAGACGAAGCCACGGACGGATCGCAGGCCCTGACCAAGATGCGGAGCAAGAGCTACGGCCTTGTCATTTCCGACTGGAATATGGAGCCGATGACCGGATACGAGCTTCTCAAGGA
Organism: Sphingomonadales bacterium; assembly: GCA_022360855.1. GTDB lineage: Bacteria > Pseudomonadota > Alphaproteobacteria > Sphingomonadales > JAKSBY01 > JAKSBY01. Next base: position 11,795 of record JAKSBY010000706.1, read on the forward strand.
AGTCCGCGCCGACAGCCATCTGTCGTCGACGCCGTTCATCATGGTGACGGCCGAATCCAAGACCGACAATGTGGTCGCCGCTAAGAAGGCCGGTGTCAACAACTACATCGTCAAGCCGTTCAACGCGGCAACGTTGAAGTCGAAGATGGCGGCCGTTCTCGGAGACTTCTGATGGATACGCAAGCGCTTCCGAAGCAGATCGAAGCGCTCGTCGATCATCTCCGGGCCGAAAAAGAGTCGCAGCCGACGCTGACCGATGTCGCGGCCGTGACCGAAGTCCTGATTGATACGATGCAGCGCTACTTTCGCTCGATCGACACGACCATCTACAAAGAATTCGTGTCGCTCTCCGACTATATCGAAAACGCGCGCAGCGAGATCGTGGCGCTGACGCCGGATGCAGACGCCAATGCGCGTATTCCCCGCGCCGGGCTGGAATTGGACGCCATCGTCCAGCAGACCGAGTCCGCGACCAACACGATCATGGAAGCAACCGAAGACATTATGAGCGCCAATGCCAACCGGGGCGATGACGCCGACCCGGACGTGGATGCCGCGGCGCTCAAGATCTTCGAGGCCTGTTCGTTTCAGGACATCACCGGCCAGCGTATTTCCAAGGTCGTGGAGACCCTGACCCATATCGAAGGGCGGCTCGACGAGGTGAAGTCGGTCATGGGGATCACCTCCGAGGAGATCGCCGCGGCGCAGCCCGACGAGCTGGATAAATCCGATCCGCTGGCGCGCGGCCCGGCCCTCGAGGGCGAGGGAATCGACCAGAACGAGGTCGACGCTCTGATGGGCGGCGAGGCTGACGCGAATGGCGAGGCCGATGCCGCGAGCGAGGCAGCACCCGCAGGCGAAGACCCGGTGGAAGCCGAACCGGACACCGCCGAGGCCGCAGAGGCCGCACCGGAAGCGGCAGAAGCCGACGCGCCAGCCGAGACAGCGGACTTGGAAATCGAGGGCGACGCCGCGCCGGAAGGCAAAACGACCAGCCAGGAAGAGATCGACGCCCTGTTCGGGTAGCCTGACCTACCAGGCCGGCCTACCAGGCCAACCTACCAGGAAAGCCGGCGCATGGCCGCCAGCGGCGTATGGCGGTGGCCGTTCATGAGCCCGGCGACGGCGGCCTGCCAGGCCTCCGGCGCTTCCGTCTCATGCGGCAAGTCCGGGCGATGGATTCCGTCGCCGATAAAGAGCGCCTTCAGCCCGAAACGTGCTGCGCCGGCGATATCCGTGGCCAGCGCGTCGCCGATTGCAAGCACGCGGTCGGGGTGGATTTCCCCATGTCCCAGCTCGCCGAACTGCGCGAAACAGGCTTCGTAGGCGATCGCTTCCGGCTTGCCGAGACGGGTGACCGGGCCGCCAATCTCCTCGTAAACAGCCGCGATGGCGCCGGCGCAGGGCACCATCTCCCCCATCCGTTCCACGATGACGTCGGGGTTGGCGCAGAGCATGGGAACGCCGCGCTGCGCCGCCTTGGCCAGCAGATCGGCATGGTCCGGCACCGGCAGCTTCTCCTCTTCGGCGAGCCCGGTGCAGAGAATGAAGTCGGCCTCCTCCGCCCGTTCGGCGCGCGGGTGCGGCAGATCCTGGACGGTGGCGCGATCGACGCTGGGTCCCAGATGATACATGCGGCGATGCGCACCCAGAGCCTGCGCCTCCCGCCGGCAGATATCGCCGGAGGTGATGATCGCATCGAAGGCATCGGCCGCGACGCCGCGCCTTATAAGGCCATTGGCCACGACAGGGGACGGTTTCGGAGCATTCGAGAGCAGAACGACCGGACGGCCGGACGCGCGGGCCCGCGACAGGGCCTCGTTTGCTTCCGGTTCGCCACGCGTGCCGTTGTAAACGACCCCCCAAACGTCGGAAATGACCGCTGCGAAGGGGGCGATGAGCTCGGAAAGACCGGTGGGGAATTGCGGTTGCGACACGCCGCAGCCTTTAGACAGCGAAGCCCGGGCGGTCAATGCGATTTTTTGTCAGGCGATGGCGGCCTGCAGGGGCGGTGCATCGGCCGCCGATTCCTCGCGCGCCAGGCGTGGCTCGGAGAACAGATAGCCCTGCCCGTACTCCACGTCGAAGTCGAGGACGTTCACGACCGCGTTCTCGTCTTCGATGCGCGAGACGATCAGGGCGATGCCATGGCGCGAAAGAAGCCGCTTCAGGTCTCTCGGGTCGATGTCGCCGGCGCCCGACTGGAGGGCCGAAGCATCCACCTTGACATAGCGGATGGCGTGATCAGAAAGCCATTTCGGATCCAGCGCAAGATCGCTGACATGATCCATGGAGAAGCTGAATCCGCGCTTGGCCAGCGCCGCCAGCGTCTCCAGCACGGGGCCGTCCATTGACTTGAGGTCGCTCTGGCGGAACTCGAAGACCAGACGTTGCGCGAGATCTTGCTGGCTCTGCATATAGTCGACGAATTGCGGAAAGAACTCGTCGTCACGCAGCGAGACCGGCGACAGATTGCAGAAGAACTTCACCTTCGGACGGCGCTTTCCGAGCCGGCGGATCACGCGCACGCAGCGAAACAGGATGAGATTGTCCAACGTTCCGGCGAGCCCGGATTCCTCGGCCACCGGCAGGAACTCGCTCGGGAAAATCACCCGGCCGGTCTCGTCACGCACCCGCGAGAAACACTCGTAGTGCAGGCTGCGCCTGGACGGCAGCGCCACGATGGGCTGCAGATAAAGGTCGATCCGGTTGTCGGCCAGGGCATGACGCATGATCTCGAAGATCACGGTATCGTCCGCTTCGGGCGGATCGCCGGCGGTTGCCAGGCCGACGGTGCCGGCAATGCCCGCAGCCGCCGGTTGCGGTTCGTGGCTTCGCTCGTTCACGACCTGGCTCATCAGGGTTTTCAGCACCTGGAACTCGGACTGCAGCTCGTTATGGCTGCTTTCCGCAGCCTTGGCGATGGTCGTGCTGAAATCCTCGAAGTCCGCTTCCAGGCTCGCAAATTCCTTTTCGATGCCGTCAATGGCGCGGTCGAGTGCGGTAACCTGGCGCTCGATCCGGCGCCTGTCGCTCGCGCCCTTCACGGCGCCGTCAACGGCAAGCGCCACCACCAGGAAGCCGAGCGCGGCCAGCATGGCGGTCTGTTGCGCGATGCCGGCAACCTCGGGCGCGATCACCGCGATCGCCAGAGCAACGACAATATAGGAAAGCCAAAGAGAAAATCGGGCCATGGTTTGCATCCGTTTGGGCGGACGTCACCGCCGCGTGCCAAGCCGGAGCAAAACTATGGCGGCCCAGACCTTGCCATATAGTTAATCAGCCGTTGCGCTCGGGATGCGCCGCTCAGGCACGACGGCGGCGCGGCTGGTCCTGCTCCACCGGGATATGAATGCGAATGCGGCTGCCGGTCGGGTCGCCGGCGCCGAATGTCAGCCTGGCGCCGAACCGGTTGAGATAAGACGAAGCGACCCCGAGGCCGACACGCGGCCGGCCGGCCTGCGCCGTATAGGGATCGCGGTGCACAGCCGAACTCGCCAGATTGGTGACGACACAATCCGACGGCAGCGGCTCGCCGTGATCGGAGCAGGTGACCACAAGATCGTCGTCGGAACCTTCCGCCGTCAGGATAATCCGGCTCTTCGCCGGCGCCGCCTGAATCGCGTTGGTCAGTACGCCATCGATCATCTGCGCGAAGTCGCCCTCGCGGCCGTGCAGCGCCGGCAGGACCGGCGAGAAGACCGGCGTCACCCGAACCTTCTTGTCGCGCGCTGTGAGGTTTGCGACGGAGACCCGGTCCAAGAGGACGGGCTCGACCGCAAACGCGTCGCTCGTCTCGTCGGCGGCGCCGTCTCCGGTGGCCCGGAGCGAAAGCAACTCCTCGACCTGGTTTACCAGATTGCGCCCGGCGGTCACGATGCTCGCCGCATATTCGCGATAGCGCTCGTCGCCGATAGTACCGAACATCTCCTCGCGCAGCACCTGGGCAAACCCCATGATTGCGTTGAGCGGCGTCCTCAGATCGTGACTGATCTGCGCCAGCAGCCGATGCTCGATATGCGCGAGTGCCGCTGCGTCGGCTTGTTCGGCCGGATCGGCGTCGAGTACTCCGAGCAGCCGTCGCTGGCCGGCTACGTCGGTGAACGCCTCGAGGCGGAGCGGCACCGCCGCCTCGGGCAATTCCGAGAGCGGCCGGCCGGCAAGCTCGGCTTGACTGATACGGAGGGCATCGCAGAAAGCGGAATTGGCGCGGAGAATCCGTGGGCCGTCATCCGAGGCACCGTCCGGATCAATCAGAATCAGCGGATCGCTGACGACTTCGAAAACGATGTCGAAGGCCCCCCGTTCTATCGAAAGCCGTGGCCCGCCGGTCTTGGCCGCGCAGTTTCCGGTGAACGCGTTGTCGGACTCGCGCATAATCACCCTTTTTTCGAGGGGAGTTGCTGCCTGACCGAGAGAAAGAAAGTTAAGGCAAGGCCATAACCCTTTGACTCTGAACCCCTCTTCCGAGCGCATACTGATCTAAACCGGATTCAGGATCAATGCCTTTATCGAATTTCGTTCCGGTCGCGACTCATCTAGTATTGCTGCCTTAAGCAGAGGTGGAGGACATTCCGTTATGGCTCGGATTTTGAAGTATGTGGTTTTGGCACTGATTGTCGTCCTGGTTGGCGGCGGTGCCTATCTTTACTTTACGTGGAACGACGTTCTCAGAGACGGCGTCGTGGCCTATGGCCCGGATGTATTCGGGAGTGAGGTCAGGCTCGAGGACGTCTCGTTCCAGCCACTTGGCGGGCGGGCGGTTCTGACCGGGCTGGCGGTCGGCAACCCCGAGGGCTTCGGCGAGGGAGACGCGTTCAGCTTCGGCCGTATCGTGCTCGACGTTTCACCACGCTCGATCCTGACCGATCATGTCAAGATTAACGAGATTACGGTGGAAGCGCCCGAGATCACGGTGATCACACAGGGCGATACGTCCAATATCGAGACGCTGCAGGCGAATGCGGAAAAGGCTGTGGGCGCCCCCGAACCGACAGCCGAGGCGCCCCCGGAAAGCGACGTCAGGGTTTCCATTGGCAAGCTGAGCGTGACCGACGGCAAGGTGACATTGGACGACCGGGCCGCGGGGCTTGGCATCATGAACGTTAATCTGCCCAATATCAATATCGAGGAGATCGGCACCAAGGAAGGCGGCGTTCCGCCCGAGGAAGTGGCGACGATCGTCATGGCCAAGATCCTGCCCGAAGTCTCCGCCGCGCTGTTGGCGGCAACCGGAAAACAGGTCATCGGCGAGACGATCGAGGCGGTTGACGAGACGCTCGAAGCGGTTGAAGACGTCGCAAAGGACTTGACCGACGAGGTCGGGGATGTCATCGACAAAGGCCTCGGGGGGCTTTTTGGTAAGAAAGACGAGGAAAAATCGAAGGAGGACCAGGGGAATTAGCCTCCTTAAACCCCGCACCACATTGAAATAGGGAAGCAAGAATGAGCAGAAAATATTTGATCGCGGCGCTCTCTCTGCCGCTTTTTGCGTTGTCCGCCTGCGACACCGGCTCGGACGGCGACTCGAGCAGCCCACCGGCCGAGGTTGAGGTGACCGAGGAAGGCCCGCAGAACGGCGAAGGCTCCATGGACGAAATGAAGAAAGAAGCCGAGGAAGGCCTCGAGCAACTCCAGGAAGAGGCCGAAGAAGGCATGGAGAACCTCAAGCAAGAGGTTGAGGAGGGCATGGAGCAGCTCGAGGGAGAGGTTGAGGAGGTCGTCGAGGAGACCGAACCGCCGGCACCCAACTAGGTTGCCCGACTTAATCATAGAAGTTCAAAATGGCGTCGCGGTCAGTCGTCCCGGCGCCATTTTCTTGCGCGCTCCGCGGCGCCCATGCAGAGCAAAAAGGGGTGTGACATGCGCCGCCAGCGTGTTAGCGTCAGCCGGAACCAACTCTATTCGAAAATACCCGTCGGGAGACATCTGCCATGAGCCTTGAGGATCTCACCACGCGCATGCGGGACAATATTGGGGATTCGTCGCCGCTATCGGCCACGGTCAAATTCGACTTCGGCGATGACGGCCTCATTCGCATCGATGGCACCGCCACGCCACCTGTGGTCAACAACGACGACGGCGATGCCGACTGCACGATCAAGGTTTCCATTGACGACTTCCAGAATATTCTGGACGGCAATGAAAACGCGCAAATGGCCTTCATGATGGGCAAGCTCAAAGTGGAAGGCGACATGGGGATCGCCATGCAGCTCGGCAGCCTTTTGGGTTAACCCTGTTTCTTAAGCTTTCCTTTAAGGGTGTCGGAGACTTTTAGCACCTCAAAGCATACCGCCGCACAATAAGATCAAAACGGCGGAGCCGGTCAAAGCGCAAGGGGCGTGACCGATGCCTGACGAGGAGCAGTCATGGTAAAACGTCTTTCGTTATCCGCCTTCACGGGTCTAGCGCTGGCCCTTTGTTCCGGCACTGCGATCGCCGCATCCGCCTGCCTGACCGCGGCCGAGACCGACGCCCATCAGCTACGCGTTCTGCAGACCCAGTTGATGGTCGGGGCCCTGCAATGCCGCGGCGATTCCGAGGCCGGCCAGCGGGCCAATTACAACAATTTCGTCCGCCGCTACGGGCCGGAGCTCCTAGCCGGTCACCGTACCCTCGAGGCCTATTTTCGCCGGCAATTTGGCGCCGCCTATCAAAGAAAACTGGACGCGCACATCACGGTGATCGCCAATGAGGTTTCGCAGGAAAGCCAGAATGTCGCCGACTTCTGTGCCCGGATCGCGGTTGTCGGCGGTGCCCTGACCGCCGGCCCCGGCCTCAATCTGACGGAAGTCTCCCACGGCGCGCCGATCACCGAGATCGGTGGCCCCTCGGCGGCCTGTATCGACGGCACGGATTACGCGACCACCACATCGGTCGACTAGAAGCGCCGAACGAGACCCGCGGCGGTCAGTTCGTCCGATCACCTTCGCGTTCGAAGAATTCGATCTCGACCCTGCGGTTCTGCGGTTCGCGCACATCATCGCCCGTCGCCAGCAGTGGTTCGCTCTCGCCGCGGCCGAAAATGTCGATGCGGTCGGCCGGGATGCCGAGCCGGACCAGTTCGGCACGGACATTCTCCACGCGCTGAAGCGCCAGACGGTTGTTGTACCAGGCCGGGCCGGAGGTATCCGTATGGCCCGTCGCCTCGATCCGGGCGCGGCCATAGGTCCGAAAGGCTTCCGCCGCATCCCGGAGGATCGCTTGCGCCTGATCGGTGATGATTGCCTCGTCGAAATCGAAGAACACGATGAACGGCCCCGGCACCGGCATCGGCGTGACATCGATGGTGACCGACGCGGTCGCCGTGCCGCCGCGGCCGTCGGTGACCACGTAGGTAAAGCCGTCCCGGCCGTCGAAGCCCTGATCGGGCGTGTAGTCGAAGCAGCCGCCACCCTGCGGGATCAGCGTCCCGTTCTGCGGCTCCGTTGAGGATTGAACGCCCAACCGGTCACCATCCGCATCGCCGTCATTGCGCAAGACGCAAATCGTGACCGACTGCCCGGCCTGGACCGTCGCGGAATCGTCGGCGGCCGTCGGCGCGACATTCGCCGGCGGAAGCGGCGGGGGTGGCGGAGGCGGCGGCGCCTTCTTGCCGAATTTATAGAGCAGGGAAAAGAGAATGCTGTGGGCGCCATAGTTCATATCCGCCGTGGCGCCGTCGGCGAAAGCGAAGCGTCCGTCAACGGTGCGAAAATATTTGTAGGCCGCGGAGACGGCGACGGAGTCGGTGATCATCTTTTCGATTCCCGCCATCGCCTGCAACGCAATGGCGGTGTCTTCACTGTCGGCGATGGCGGTGCCGAAACCGGCAACGCTATCCAGCTTCACGCTCGCCACACCGACGCCGGCGCCGAGATAGGGCGTCCACTCGTCATTACCACCGAGCTCGTAGATGACATTGGCCAGGGCGGCCGTGGAATTGAGCCGGCCCGAGGCATTGCCGACTTCGCCGATCAGCCCGAGGCCGCCGCCATTGGTGAAATCCAGGCTGTCGATACCGTTGCCCCGGCGAACACCCTCAACTTCCATGCGCCACTTGCCGAAGTCGTAACCCAACACCGCGCCGGCCGCAAAGCCGCCGCCCTGATCGGAGCTCAGCGCGATGCCGTTGCTGCCGTTGTCGAAGTCACGATCGGTGACGATATTGAAGCCGCCCTCGGCACCGACATAGGCGCCCTTGTCCTGCGCCAACGCCGGCGCCGCGACCAGAATTGAGAGAGCAATGCCCGAAACAATTGACCGCCTCATCATGGTATCCCGCCTTCCCCTTATGCTCTCCGGTTTGGAGACCTTAAGACATTATGTCCTAAAATGACGCAATATTTTTGTGGCGCGAATCGGATCGGTTTAAGGCGCAAATCGGGCAGCGATCGTTGGCCCACGCGGCGGCGCATTGGTTAATTCAAACGGTCAGAGAAAAGTAGGTGTGAGTCGGCGGGAATGCAGCGGGAGAGGAAAGCGCCTGCTTTCGGTAGACATCTGCCGCCATGGCCGAACGGCCGTCGCGGCCCGTGGGATGGGCCCTCAGCGATGTCTCCAGCAGGGTGGCATCGGAAACCGGTAGAGAAAACTTGCGGGATCTGATTGCGGCGAGTTGGTCTGTACGCTCTAATTCCGCTTTGATATCAATGCCTTGGACGATCGAGCGTGGCCGTCTGCCGGGCCTCGACGAGCCGTCTTCACGGGCACTGCGTTCGTCCGTAAGGCGGTGGGAGACCGCGATGGGCGGGATGGCGTCTCTTTTCGTCATGGCCTCTGGCGGACCATTTTCTTCCCCCGAGAAAACTCTTGGTTAACAAAGGCTTAATTCTACCATTGCCGGAACCGACGGACAAATCACTTCCCGTCATGTGGCGATCAGGCCGTGATTTCTGAGGGCTGCCAGGACGGCATTTATGGCGGTACGGGCCTCGGCGTCGACCGTGGCGCCACCGGAGGCGTCGGCGATGGCCGCCTCTTGGCCCCCCACGACTTTTTGGCCGCCGATATCGATCTGGGTCGCCGCGACCACACCGGCCACCCAGACGGCGCCGTCATAGCGCGCAAAGACGTCCTCATCGGCGAGCCAGGCGATCAGTCCTTCGAAGGGCGTATGGAATTTCCACGCACCACCGATGAACTGCGCCAACTCGCCGTCGTGGCCGGCCCAGTCGCCCGTCGCCGCGGCGGCGACGATCCAGACCTGGCCCTCGGCCGGCGCGCCCGGGGGCGCTGTGAGGTCGCGGTCTTCGACGACCGCCTGAACCAGCGCGTCCAGAACGTTGAGACCGTCATTGTGGGTTACTTCCTTTTGCGATTGCGCGGCCAGAATATAGGGAACCGCAAGTCGCGGGCTCGGCATCCTTCAGGCTCCTTTTCGTCGTTAGACCGTTCCGGACCAGGGCCGGCCGCGACCGACACTGCCGGAAATCTGGTAGATCTTGACATCGAGCGCCGCCTGCACCGCACCGAAATCGGCGATCTGCTCCGCCGCGGCATAGGTCGCGGATTGCTGCAACGCCGTGATGGTGCGGACGACCACGCCGACGTCGAGAATGTCGACCTCGTAGCGCTCCTCCTCTTCGCCCAGCGGCACATCCGCACCGTCGATCCAGCCGCCGCCGATGCGGGTCCGCCGGATCCAGGAGAAGGAAACGTCACCGCTGGCATTGCGGCTTGCCGCGCCGTGCACTGGCGAGAAAGGCCGGAGGTTGTTGGCGGCATAGGTGAACGAAACCGGCGAGACCTCGGACAGTGTCTGGTTGAACGAGACGGCCTTGAACAGCACCTCACGGCCGACATCCGCCAGGTCCACGCCGACCGCGACCAGATCGGGCCGGGTGAGCAGCACGAAACGTTCGCCGGTCTGATGTGACGCGAGCTCGGCCTCCGTGCCACGGCGGCCGCGCAACAGGCCGCTCAATAAATAGCTATCATCGGGCTGCTGCACGGCGTCGCGGAACTGCAGGATTTCATCGCCCACGAGCGCAAGATTGGCGCCGTCGAGCACCGCAAGCGCGGGCTGCGATTCGAGTGTCATCCCGTCATGCTGCAGCCTGATCTGGAGGGCGTTACCCTCGTCCCAAAAGGCGGTCGGGCCAACCGGCAAGGCGGATTCGGTCACGCCCAAGGCCACGGGCACGCTTGTCGACGCCACCTGCGTGTAGGACGCACCGCCATTGCGTGAGATGAAGAAGCCGGCGCCCGACCAGTTCTCGTCTTCGCCCGCAGCGGCGCCGAGGATCAGCGGCATCGACGTATCCGCATCGCGCAGCGGCGGCAGGTCCAGGATATGCGCGACGGTGGCCGAGCTCGGAGCCGCGGTTTGGCCCGGGAATCCGCCACCGCCGTCCCCGGTCGCGGCAGAGGTGACCAGGTTCGGCTTATAAGGTGTTCCGCGCAGGGTCAGATGAAAGCCGTGGGTCTCGATGTCGCTGATCAACACCGCGTCGCCACCGAGATTGTCCGGCAGGTCGACCACGTCGCCGGGATCGAGCCAGGCAAACCCGAACGGCAGGGCGAAGGCGAGCTCGTCACGGCGCATCCAATCGATAGCCATGAGCCCCTCCGCAGCGCGCTTGGCTTCGCTGGCCGTCAGCGCCAGAGGAAGCTCACGAATATCGACCTTTTCGGAGGAGGTCTTGAGCCGCCGGGCCCGCTGCGCGCCCGATTGGTAGTCGCGGTCCGCATCGATATGTTGGACCGTGACCTCGCGCGCCAGCTCCAGCTCCTGCCGTCGAGCCCGCTGTAACGGCGCAGCCCGACGCGAGCCGCTCTGCCGCGCCCCGAGATCGTCCTCGCTTATCTGGGCGGCGGACGAGGCCTGGAACATCGGCCGGAAGCGGATTGCACCGTCGGCCTCTTGGGCAGCAAACGGGAAGGCACCGCCGAGCTCTTCGAGGGCACGGCGCGCCGGCTGAGGCCCGGTTACAAGAAGACCGCCCACCGTTGTTCCGGCCATGGCGGTGGCGTCCACGGCGGTCTCGGCTGCGCGGCCTGCGAGATCGACGATGACGGTTTCGCCGGTCTCGGCACCGCTGGCCGACGTCTCGACCTCGAAGGACAGGTTGGGGATACGATTGGCGAATTCGCCGAGCGCCAAGTTGTCCAGAACCGCATAGGCGAGGCCACGAAACGCCGGCGTGTTGTCGATGCCTTCGGCGGCCTGGATCAGGGGATCGGGCTCCTGGGCCTCGTCGCCGGTGTAGACCCGCAAGGATCCGGGCACCGAAAGCGCGCCGCCGGCCTCGCGGATCAGCTTGCCGTCGGCCCAGATGCGCCGGATATCGGCGATCGGCCGCCCGCCGAGCCCGACCGCGAAAGAGGCTGAATAGCGGAAGGTGACGTTGGTGACCTGTCCGCCGCCCTTACCGCCCTGGCTGGTGGTGCTCTCCTCGCGCGTCTCGATCAGGCCGGAAGACCAGATGACGTTCCCCGCCACCCTGAGGCGCCCGTAGACCAGGGGGATCGGCGCGCCGTAGGCGGAGCTCTGGACCGAGAGATCCTTGAGCCGCGGGCCCTCGACCGTGCGGCTGCGGCCGCCGCCGAAAAGTCCGCCGACGAGCCGGGTGGTGGCGGCCACGGCGGCGCTTGTGATCAGCGAGCTGGCGACGGCAACGACGAGTGTGGCCATGGATTACAGTCCGGGAAAGGCGTAGGCGGCGGCGATGCGCGCCCGCCATGCGGCGTCGAGCCGGTGCTCGACCACGCGGCGGACGGCGAGATAGGCGTGGATGATGCCGAGGTCGGTCTTGATCGCGAGGTGCTGCGGCGACCGGTCGAAGGCGATCAGGTAGAGGTCGCCCAGTCGGGCAACATCGATGGGGGTCTTCCTGAGCCCGGCCGCGGCGAGATGCTGCTCGAGCGCGCCCTTTGACGGCACGCGGCCATAGGCGAGATGATCGTAGTCGACGAGGCCGAGCCGGTGCCCGACATGGGCCACCAGCCCGACGCAATCGAGGCCGCGTCCGACGCGCCGGCCCTGATGGCGGAACGGCGTGCCGAGGCAGGCACGCGCCTCGCGGACGATCGCCGCCCTCAGGCTCTCTTGACTGGGGCGCTCTTCACTGGCCATCGTGCCCGGCCCATGCTATCGCTTCCGCGGCCGCTTCCAAGGCGGCCAAAGAGCACAGATAATCACAAGCCAGAAAGGCAGGACGGGCTTCGCGATGGACGCCAATACATTCGCCATTTTGATCCATGAGCTGCGCAATCAGTGTTCGTTTTACGAGACCGCTGTGCGGCTGTTTAACCAGTCGCTACAACAGAACGCGCCCGGCAGTGCCTTCTTCGCGGCGCAGTCGGCGCTGACCTCGGCGAGCCATATCGCCAATATCCTGTGGCCGACCCGCGCGCGGGCGACCAAGCGCGGCGAAACCCTGCGCGACGTTCTCAAGCTCGACGGCAACCACGCGCTGAACGACAAGCGCCTGCAGACGCTCTGGGAGCATGCAGACGAGCGCCTCGACGATTGGATCCAGCAAACCAAAGGCGAGAAGATCGCCTTCGACTTCATCGGCCCCAAGGCACAGCTGCCATCCGGCGCGACGTCCGATCTCAATCTCTACCGGCTTTACGACCCGCAGCAGCTGGTGTTCTACTACCGCGGCAAGGCGTTTCATTTTCAGGGGCTTTCAAGCGCGGTTGCGGATGTCGCCAGCCGCGTCCTGTCGGCGCATAAACAGCTCTTCCCCGACCAGCACAAGGAAGAGGCTGCGACCGCGGCCGAAGCCCCGGCTGAGGCGGCCCCGGAACCCCAAGCCAAGCCCGAGGCGCCAAAGCCCGCCGCGAAGCGGACTACCCGCAAGGCGCCGGCGAAGAAAACCACCGCCCGCAAAACATCCGCACGCAAGACGACAACGAGAAAGCCTGCTGCGCGCAAGACGGCGGCCGCCAAAAAGACAACGGCGGCGAAATCGACGGCAGCAAAAAAGCCCGCTCGGCGGCGCACGACGAAAAAAGCCGAGCCGAAAGCGACTTAGCCGCGGATTAACTCAGCCCCGGATAGTCGATCAGCGAATCTGTGCCGGGCACGAAGGGCTCGCCGCGAAAGTTGACGACATTGTCGAACTTGGTGCGGCAGGTTTCCAGCCGCTTGTCGCAGCCCGCGGTCATGGTGAAGATGTCATCGACCTGGATGGCAGCCGGCATCTCCTGCGCCAAGGTGATCGTACCCCCCTGATGCAGCCGCACCTCCATGCGCAGCCCGGCATTGGCGCCCGAATGCCACGTCACCAAGCCGTAATCGTACCAGCCGTCGGCTTCGCTGAGCGTTGAATCCTTGAAGGCGAGCTTGTCCGTCGCCACCGTCACCCGGCCCGTATGGGTAAAGCCGAGCAGCGCCACCTTACAGCGCCCGTCGCCCAAGTCCGCGCGGCATTCCGGTGAATAAACCTCGCCCACCGAATGCCTGAGGGACTCCATCAGGCCGCGGACCTCGGTGGTGAAGCGGCCATCCGCCTGGGTGAGCTCACCGAGATAGCCGGTGCGCAGGACCATCTTGCCTTGGCCGAGACCGGCCCAGTTGACGACGAAGATCTCGATCCGTGCATGGTCGAAGCGACCCTCGGCCAGCTCGTCCTCATTGAGGCTGGCCGACGACAAGGCGCCGGTGACATCCAGATTGTCGACCTCGAGGCCAGCGGTCGCGGCGACCGAGGTCGGCAGGAACCCGGACGCCGCGCGATAACGGATTGTGTCGACCACCAGATCCCGGTCATGGGTTGTGAAGCCGAGCACCACCTCGTCCAGACGCTCGACCCGCCAACAGGTCGCCAAGGTGGCGACATCCTCGGCGAGATGCGCCTGAAGCTCGGGCGAGACCGACTTCACGACGCGAGCGGGTCCGTCAGGCGGACTTCCACGAGGCCAATATCGGGGACGGTGCCGGCGGCGAAGGTCTCGAGGCTGACATTCAGATGGTCGCCGGCAAAACGTACCGGTGTATCGAATTCGAAGCCGGCAGTGACCGCCACCCCG
>JAKSBY010000441.1 GCA_022360855.1 Sphingomonadales bacterium
GCGGATTCCTGCGATCAAGTCGCCGTGATCCTGCAGGAGGCGGGAACCGGCCCCGTGATCGCGGCCTATAAGCTGAAGGTCGGTAAGCTTCCGGGGAACTAACGGTCGAGGCTGCTCCTTAGGACCTCGGCAAGCCGCGTGGCGAAATCGGCGGCATCGCGCACCGGCTCGCCCGAGGCTATGCGCGCCTGATCCAGCAGCAGATGCGCCGGCCCCTCCAGCGCCGCCAGGGCACCGTCGCCGCGCGCCTTTTCGGCCATGGCGGCGATCAGGGGATGGCCCGGATTGATCTCCAGGATCTTGGCGGCTGCTGCCCCGCCCAGCTGGTTGTGCGCCTTCAGGCTGCGCTCCAGATTGACGTCGAGATCGCTTTCGTCGGCGACCAGGCAGGCCGGCGACTCGACCAGCCGGTCCGACGCCCGCACCGCCTTGACGTCGTCGCCGAGCGCTTCCTTCAGAACCGTGGTCAGCTTGACCATATCGCCGGCGCCGACGGGTTCCGTCTTCTCCTCGCCGTCTTCCGGTTCCTGCTCCGGCGCGATCTCGCCGAGATCGGTCGCGCCCTTGGTGATGGAGCGGAACGGCTTGCCCTCGAAATCCGGGATCGCCTGCAGCCAGAAATCGTCCACCGGGTCGGAGAGCAGCAGGACCTCGATGCCGCGTGCCTTGAAGCCTTCGAGCTGCGGGCTGCGGGCCACGGCTTCGGCTTCCAGGCCCGAGACGTAGTAAATGGCCGACTGCTTGTCTTTCATGGCTGCCACATAGTCGGCAAGCGAGACCCAGCCTTCGCGCGCGCTGGTCTTGAAGCGGGCCAGCTTCAAGAGGCTCTCGCGCCGCTCGCCGTCTTCATAGAGGCCCTCCTTGAGCACCGCGCCGAAAGTCTCCCAGATGCCGGCGAATTTCTCCGGCTCCTTGTCGGCGCGCTTCTCCAGCTCGCTCAGTACCCGGTTGGTGACGGCCTTGCGCATCAGCGCCATCACCGGGTTGTTCTGCAGCATCTCGCGGCTGATATTGAGCGGCAGATCCTCGGAATCGACCACGCCGCGCAGGAAGCGCAGATAGCTCGGCAACAGATCATCGGCCTCGCCGGTGATGAACACCCGCTTGACGTAAAGCCGCACATGGGCGTGCCGGCCGGGATCGAACAGGTCGAACGGCGGCAGCGACGGCACGTAAAGCAGCACCGTGTATTCGATCTTGCCTTCCGCCTTGTAGTGGAGGGTCAGCGCCGGCTCGCCGAAGCCGCCGACATGGTGGAAGAACTCGCCATGCTGCTCGGCGGTGATGTCGGATTTGGGCCGGGTCCAGAGCGCCGAGCCCTGGTTCACCGGATCGCCGCTCTCGTCGGCCTCGCCGGTCGCCAGGCGGATGGGCACGGCGATGTGATCCGAATAGGTCTTGACGATGCCGGTGAGCCGGGTGCGTTCCAGGAACTCCTTGGCGTCGTCCTTGAGGTGCAGGCGGACCTGGGTGCCGCGCGGTGCGCCGCCGTCGGCCGGCGCCACCGTGTAGTCGCCTTCGCCCGTGCTTTCCCAGAGCCAGGCCTGCTCCTCGCCGGCCCTGCGGCTGGTCACGGTCACCTTGTCGGCAACCATGAAGGCGGAGTAGAAGCCGACGCCGAACTGGCCGATCAGTGAAACGTCGGATTTGGCATCGCCGGTGAGCGCGTCCACGAAGGCGGCCGTGCCGGAGCGCGCGATGGTGCCGAGATGGGCGATCAGGTCGTCTTTGTTCATGCCGATGCCATTGTCGGCGATGGTCAGCGTGCCGGCTTCCGTGTCGGCGATGATCTCGATGGCGAAATCGGCATCCTCGCCCAGGAGCTCCGGCGCGGTAATCGCCGCGTAGCGCAGCCGGTCGCAGGCGTCCGACGCGTTGGAGATCAGCTCGCGCAGGAAGATCTCGCGCTCGGAATAGACCGAATGCACCATGAGCTTGAGCAGCTTGGCGACCTCGGCTTCGAAGCCGTGATGCTCCGTTTTCATCTCTTCGGTTTCCGCCATGGGTGTCTCGTCAGTTGGCCGGTGTGTCTTCCGGTTCCGGCTTCGGCCTGATCAGGTCGCCGCGTGCGCGGATCATGTCTTCCGCCTTGAAGCGCGGCAGTCTGAAGGCGCGTTCGGCAAACAGCGCGCTTAGCCGATCCGCCTCGGCCTGACCGTCCGGCGCCGCGTCGGGCATGGCCTCGGGCGCGGTCTCGCTTTCCGCTACGGCGGCGTCGTAGGCAGCGCCGAAGCGAGCCCAGAATTCTTCGTCTATCTCGGCGACCTCGGCGGTCACGGTGAGGCCGTCGAAGGTCTTGAACACCGCCGTGGCATCCGCCTCGAACGGCTTTTCCGTTGCCGCGACCACGTCTTCCATGCGCACCGACGTGATCGCCGCCGCCACCGTGCTTGCTGCGCCGGCATAGTTAAGCTCCTCGTCTTCGCCAAGGCCGGCCAGGTCGAAATTGGCGTCCTCGGGGCCGGGGCGGGAGATCTCCGTCACCGCGCCGTCGGTGTGGGTCACGGTCACCCCGGCGATGCGGTTACGCGCCACCGCGAGGATCTCCTTTTCCAGCCAGTCGTCGGCTTCGGCCGAGATATCCGGAAGCTCGCTCACGAGCCAGGCCCGGTCCTCCCCGTTGACCAGCACGAAGGTCTTGGCATCGCTGGCGAGGAGCTGGCGCTTGCCGATCTTGAGGCTGGCCACCGCCGTCTCGCCGGCCCGCGCGGTCAGCATTTTTGCCTCTTCGCCCAGCTCGATGCGGTCGAACAGAGCGGGATTGTCGGTCTTGGCTTCCAGCCGCTCGGAGCGCGCCAGCCCGCGCAACAGCCCGCGCACCTTGTTCGCATCCGCCGGGAAGCCGCCGCGCTCGGCAATGCCCCAGCCGCCTTCGGTCTTCTGTAGGGTGACGGCGGCGTCCTGTTTGGTGATGGCAACCGTGTCGACAGATGCGGCCTCGCCTCCGAAATCAGCCAGCAGCGGGCCGCCGTCGGGTGTTTCGGGCCCGTTGCCGTGGTCGGAAAACACCACCCAGAGCGCCGCCAGGACGGCGACCAGCGTGGCCACGCCGAGGATGCCGGTCTGCCGGTTCGTCATGTCGCCTTCCTCAGCCGGCGCGCCGCGAACAGGCCGAGCGCGATCAGGGCGAGCAGGAGGGGCATGGCGGCGACGTTGAGGAAGGTCAGGCGGTCGCCTAGGCTTTCAATGTCGCGTCTGAGGTTGCGCTGCACGTCCCGGAGCTGCTTGCGGGTGGTCAGCAGGTCGTCGCGGAAGCGCGCGATCTCCGCCTCCTGCTCGGGGCTGAATAACTCGGTGCCGGAGCCCGAACCCTGCTCGAGGGAAGCAATCCGCGCTTCGGTGGCGGTCAGCTTGTCCTGCAGCGCCTGTTCCTCGGCCAGGAAGCGCGCCTCGGCGGCCTTGCGCAGATCGTCGACCCGGGTGAACGGCCGCTGCGAGACGCCGCGGGAGCGCAGCGAGATCAGCTCCGCCGAGCCCGCCAGATTATCGATGGCATTGATCAGGAAGGGGCCATTGTCGGCGAAGGGGACCGCGATGCGCTGGCCGGCGAAGCTGGAGAGCTGGACCCAGAAGCCGTCAGCGAAGAGATCCGCATCGGCACCGACGATGACGTTGATGGCGCCCTCCTTGAGGGTTTCGACGGTTTCCTCTTCCGACTCCGGCTTTCCGTCCGGGAAGGCGGTCCGTGCGGTGCCGGAGAGCCGGCCGACGAGGGTATAGCGCTCCGCATCGGGCACAAGATCGCGCAACAGCGCGTCGGGATCGGGCATGCCGCGGACCCGGGCGGTGTCGACAAGGGCCGAAACCTCCGAGGACGAGACGAGTGGCGTCAAGGTCACGCCCGTGTCCTGCTCCAGCGAGCGAACCGCGCCGGCCACGGCGATATTGAGCCGGTTGAGATTGGCGGTGACGATATCGTCTTTGGACATATGCGCTTCATCGACGCCGAGCCAGACCACATAGTCCTTGAGCGCGTCGATGCCGGGGCCGCCCATATTGACGCGCTGGGCGAGCTGGATATCGCCGACCACCTGGTCCGGCGACACCTCGATGCCCCAGGCGGAAAAAAGCGTTTCCAGGTTCGAGGTGGGCGGCGTGGGGAGCTGCTGGGCCATGGGATCGGGCCGCTGCTGCGCCACCGATTCCGCGTGGGGGTCGACGAAGATCGCCGCCCGGCCGCCGCCCAAGATGAACTGGTCGATCAGGAAGAGCTCCGCGTCGCCGAGCGCCGGCGGATGGGCGATCAAGAGCACGTCGGTATCTTCCGGGATCGTATCGAACTGCGCGCCGAGCATGGAGACGTCGAAGAACTCCTGGAGTTGGTCGTAGACCACCCAGGGCGCGCCGCGGCCTTGCGCGAAGGCCATCATGCCGCCGTCGCCGAACTGCATGGGCAGCGCGGTCAGCACCGCGAGCTTGGGCAGGGAGTCGCGACTCAAGGAGTAAACCGCCTTGGTCAGATCGTATTCCAGGAAGTTCTCGCGCTCGCTCGAAAAGTAGGGGATGACCACTTCCCGGTCAGTGGCGTCCGAAGCGGCGAGGCCGAAGAAGATGGTGTCGCCGGTCGTCGTCGGGATGCCCTGCAGGCCGGCGGCAACCGCGTCGTCCTCGGCGTCGGAAAACGGCTCGGGGTTGACGATACTAAGCGCGATCTTGCCGCCGGCGATGGCAGCGTATTCGCGAAGCAGGTCCTCGACCCGCGTCGCGTAGGTGACGATCGGGCCGTAGCCCGTTGCCGCCTCCTTGGAGAAATAGAAGTGGATGGTGATCGGCTCTTCGAGGGATTTGAGTGCCGCGACCGTGCCGTCGCTCAGGGTGTAAAGCCGGTCCTCGGTGAAGTCGATGCGCCAGCCCGAGACGACCCGGTTGACCACCACGTTGAAGGCGAAGAACAGGACGAAGGCGAGCACGAGCGCCAGGATCGTGCGGGATTTATGCACGGCCATCATCCGCCCGACTCCCGCTTCAAATCGATGATCATCAGATTGGCAAACAGCCAGACGGCGATCAGGCTGGCAAAATAGAGAATGCTGCGCCCGTCGAGCACGCCTTTCGTGATGGTGGTGAAATGCGACAGGAAGCTGAAGCTCTCGACCGTGTCGACCACGAAGCCGGGCGCCCAGCCCTGGAAGAAATCGAGGACGATGGGCAGGCCGGAGACGGTAAACAGGAAGCAGATGGTGACGCCGAGCACGAAGGCGATGACTTGGTTGCGGGTCAGGGCCGAGCAGGCGGCGCCGATGGCGAGATAGGCGCCGGCCATCAGGAAGCTCGCGACATAGCCGGCGACGATGACGCCGTTATCGGGATCGCCGAGATAATTGACCGTGATCCACACCGGAAAGGTCAGCGCCAGTGCCAGCCCGGTGAAAGCCCAGGCGGCGAGATACTTGCCGAGCACCGTGACCCAGACCGGCACCGGGAAGGTGAGCAGCAGCTCCACCGTGCCCGACTTGCGCTCTTCCGCCCAGAGGCGCATGGCCAGGGCCGGGATCAGGAACAGGTAGAGCCAGGGGTGGTAGGCGAAGAAGGGATCGAGATCCGCCTGCGCGCGTTCGTAGAACTGGCCGATATAGAAGGTGAAGATACCCGTCAGGCCGAGAAAGATGACGATGAAGATCAGCGCCAGCGGGGTCGCGAAATAGGCCTTGAATTCGCGCCGGAAGATCGCTCCCAAACCGATCCAACTTGATCCGTTCATGCGGCGCTCCTCGAAGCTGACAATTCGCCGTGGGTGAGCTCGCGGAAGACCGTGTCCAGGCTGTCGTGGCCCGATTGGCTGCGCAATTCGTCCGGCGTGCCGTCGGCGACAATGCGGCCACGGTCGATGATCACCGCCCGGCTGCACACCGCGTCCACCTCTTCCAGGATGTGGGTGGAGATGATGATCGCCTTGTCTTGCGCCATGCCGTTGATCAGCGCGCGCACCTCGTGCTTCTGGTTCGGGTCCAGGCCGTCGGTCGGCTCGTCCAGGATCAGCACGTCGGGGTCGTGCAGGATGGCCTGCGCCAGCCCGACGCGGCGCTTAAAGCCCTTGGACAGGGTGTCGATCGGCTGATCAACGACGCCGGCGAGGTGAATGGCATCGACCGCATGCGCCACTGCTTCGGCCTTCTTGCGCCCCTTGAGGCCGCGGATCTCGGCGACGAAGGCGAGATAGGCGCCCGGCGTCATATCGCCGTAGGCCGGCGCGCCTTCCGGCAGGTAGCCGAGCCGGGTCTGCGCCGCGACCGGATCGGTGGTCACATCATGACCGGCAATCGCCGCCCGGCCCGAAGTCGGCGTCAGAAACCCGGTGAGGATTTTCATGGTGGTGGATTTCCCCGCCCCGTTGGGGCCGAGAAAGCCGAGCACCTCGCCGGCGGAAACCTCAAGCGAGATCCCGTCCACGGCGGTGATCGGTCCGAATTTTTTAACGAGCTCGTGTGCCTCGACCAGCACGGGCATGGGCGTGACGTCCCCGCGGTTGTTCTGAGTTATTGGCAGGTTAAATAATTGCTTGGCCGCGCGCTATCAAGGCTCAATATTGGGCTTTCGAGGAGGCGGTGGAGGCGGGGTGGCGGCCCAGCCGCACCACAGGGCTATGAGGGGGGCTGTAGGGGTAAGGTTCCCTCTGCGGTGCGACTGAGCTCGACGAGGCCAACACTGAAAATATTGGTGGTTAATGCGGCTCCATTTGGCCTGAAATTGGGCAACAATGTGGCCGCCATTGAAGCAATCTTTCAAAGGGACGACAGCGATGCGCGGAATGATCCATCTGACCGACGAAATCGAGGCTTATCTGACGGCGCA
>JAKSBY010000366.1 GCA_022360855.1 Sphingomonadales bacterium
CGACGGTCTGGTCTTCCTGGTCCACGCGCTGAGCCGCGAGGCCGACCGCCTCTACCGCCTGCGCCACGGCAGAGAGCCCAACTACGGCTGATCCCCGGGCCCAACCCGTCTTTGCGAGGCGGAGCCGAAGCAATCTCGGGGCCGTCGGAGCGCCGCCGCGACCAGATCGCCGCGGCCCTCCGGGCCTCGCGATGACAGCCAGGGGTGAGGGAAACCTGCGTCATTGCGGGGCGCGTCAGAGACGCGGCACTCCAGATGTATCGGCACTCGCCTATTTCGGTGACAGTTACCTTTCTAAGGCAGGTTTTTTCTAATCATCTGTTTTTGAATAGAAAATAAAAAGGTAACTGTCACTGAAATAGGGTGTCCGACCCCTGGATTGCTTCCCCCCGCTTTCGTGGGGGTCGCAATGACGGCAAGGGGAGGGGACGGCGCCGCGCGATGACGGGGGAGGGCCGTCGCCCATGTGTCCGGTCCAAGACGTCACCCGTGTCCCCGGTTGCACGGGGGTACGGGGCAGTCTACGGGTGGGACCAGGCGGAGCAGACGGGGGCGCCGGCCAGGACGTCGGTGCGGCAGGCGGAGACTTGGCCGGTTTCGGTATTGATGCGCCAGGCGATGGTGCCGTTGGTGCCGGCCGAGTGAATGGCGAAGCCGGCGGCGCCGGTCTCCGCTTCCGCGGCCCCCAATCGGACGACGGCGGTGATCGATAGGGTGGCTATGAGGGCCAGGATCCAGGGCGTCTGAGGTTTGGGCATTGGAACCTCCGGGTAGGTGTGAAGGGGTGTATCAGCGGCTCTAGTATAACGAGGATGTTGATTTGGATTTGCAAATCGGTGGTATTTTGACGAAATTTGTACGCACAAATTAAGAACGGCCCGGATATGGATGAATTTTCCGCCAGACGCGAACCCCGCTATCGCCAGGTCGCGCGCGATCTGCGGCGCGCCATCGAGGGCGGGCGCTATTCGGTCGGCAGCCTGATGCCGACCGAGAGCGAGCTGTGCCGGGAATACAGCATCAGCCGCTACACGGTGCGCGAGGCCCTGCGTCTCCTTGAAGGGGAGGGGTTTGTCTCCCGCCGCCAGGGCTCGGGCACCTTTGTCGAAGCCGTGCGCCGTCCGAAAACCTACAGCCACGCCTGGAACTCCATCGAAGAGCTGATGCAATACGCCAAGGACACCAAATACCGTCCCGAACGCGTCGAGCTCAGGCCGGTCACCGAGGAGGAAGCCCGAATGCTCGGCGCCGAGCCGGGCGAGGCGTGGCTGTTCGTCACCGGGCCGCGCTTCGAGGCCGACGACAAACGGCCGATCTGCATCACCGACGTCTTCATCGACCGCCGCTTTGCCGACGTTGCCGATGAAGTGTGGGACCTGGACCATTCCATCTACGATCTGATCGAAGACCGCTTCGATGCGGTCGCCGCCCACCTCAACCAGGAGATCCAGGCGGTCGAGCTCGGCCCGGAGGACGCCGCCAGGCTCGGCATCGAGCCCGGAACCGCGGCGCTCAGCCTAACGCGGCGCTATCTTTCGGCCGACGGCGAGCTGATCCTCACCTCCATCAGCCGCCATCCCGGCCAGCGTTTCATCTATGCCATGGAATTGCGCCGCGAGGGCTAGGCCGGCGCGGTGTTCGGGGCGTCCGGCCTCAGCTTCCCGAACGCGGCGACGCCGAGCGCGCCAAAGGCGCCATATATAGCCACGCTGATCGTATAGGCTACGAGCAAAAAGACGATCAGCCCCGTGCTCAGGCCGTCTTCCGACGCGCCGCCGGTCGCCCCCCAACCCATAACGGCGCCGAAAAGCAGCATGGAGACAACCATTACGGTGAGCCCGATTGCGGCGGCGGCGAGCGTGACCGCAACCCAATTCCCTTTCAGGAGCCGGGCGCATTTGATGATGCCCAGCCGGTAATCCAGCGATGTGGCGGTCAGGCTGATCAACAGCGCGACCAGGACGAGCAGAACGCCCACGCTGGCGACGACGTAGAGTATGAATACGAGGAACACCACAACGAGCCCGACGACAGCGGCGAGAAATCCGCCGTCCTGCAGCAACGCGATCAGGCCGAACAACAGCGCGACCGGAAGCAGGATCGCGACGAAGACCACGATTGCCAGCACGTAGGCGCAGATAAAACGCCAGACGCATAGAATCGACCGCCACAGAAAGATCAGAACGCCGCCGTCAAACATATGGGGGTGGCCGAGCGCCAGGCGCCGGATCCACAGGACGACGAACGCTGTCATGGCCAGCGTCGTGACGGGGACAAAAATCCACGTCCATTTCATGGCCTCCAGAAACTCTGCGTTCAACGCTCCAGGCTCGTCGTACAGCCCATTGGACTGACCGCTGAAAGCCGCTCCAAACAGTTGGATATACATCCCAAAAAACGGCGCGACCGCGGCCACGTATAGAGCGGACAGGATCAGCGAAATGATCAGCAGGAACCAGATATGCTCCCACGTCATGCGAACGCTGGCGATCAGAAGGTCGCTGGCGGAGAGCTTCACTGCCGGTGTGTCGGTCATCATTCCCCCCGATTTTCTGTCGTTTTATGACGCCTGCAACTCGGGCGGCAGCGATGGTTCGAGCCAGTCGTAAAAACCGACGGCGACCGATCCGCCATAGGCGGTGAACAGGTAAACCACCGTGTTGCCGGAAATCACGAACCAGAGCGCGGCCGAGCCGGAGCCGATGCTGCCAACGATAAGCAGTACGAGCATATAGGCGGGAATCGACAAGGCCGCGATCACCACAAAACAGCGGAACAAGCGCCAACGGCCCGGGCCCGCCAGCTCGAGCGCCTTGAGCACGCCCACCGACCTGTCCCGCGTTGCGGCGATAATGCTGATCGAAAACCCGACATAAAGGATCGTCATCACGGTGACGATGGCGACAATGATGAGAACGGTGAGCAGCACCGAAACGCCGCCCTGCGACATCAGGCCGAAGGCCGCGAACAGGCCGCCGACGATCCCGCCGACAAGCACGACGATGAGCCCGGCAACGAGCGAGCCGCCGACAACCAGGAGAATGAGCGTGATGTAGCGCAGCAGCGCCAGACCGCTCCGCCTGAACAGCGCCGAAATACCGCCGGCAAGTACGGCCTCGCGACCGAAAGAAATGGTGCGCAGCCACAAGACCGCGATCACCGACGACAGAAACAGCGTCAGAATGAAGATAATGAAGTTGTATCGCGGCGCCTCCAGCTCGCCGAGCCTGCGCATCAGTTCGGTGCTGTCGGTTTCGGTGCGAATGACGTTTAAAAAGGCGTTCTGATAGTCCATCAGCGGCGCCGCCAGCAGAACGTTGCAGGCCACGTAAAGCCCGCCGAGGAGCGCGAAGACCTCGAGGCTGGCGAGACTCCGGTAAAGACCGTGCCTGGCCAGCTCGCCAACGGTCGGCAGCGGCGCGCCGTCGGTCATCGCCCGTGTCCTGCCTGGTCTTCAGTCATCGACCGCATGGCCGCGCTTCGGAACGAGCACCTTGCGCACAAACTCACAAACCACAACGCCGTCCTGGTTCTTGGCCAGGGACTTGACGGTCACGATGCCCTGGGTCGGGCGGGATTTCGATTCGCGTTTCTCCAGAACCTCGGATTCGCCATAGAGGGTATCGCCGTGAAAGACGGGCGCGGTCATGCGGATATTCTCCCACCCGAGATTGGCGATCGCCTTCTGGCTGATATCGGTGACGCTCATGCCGAGCAGGATCGAAACCGTAAGCGAAGACACGACCAGGGGCTTGCCGAACTCGCTCTTGGCCGCATAGGCATGGTCGAAATGCAGAGGATGGGTGTTCATGGTCAGAAGCGTGAACCAGGTATTGTCGGCCTCGGTGATGGTCCGGCCGGGACGGTGCTCGTAAACATCGCCGACCGTGAAATCCTCGAAATAGCGGCCAAAGCTCTCGCGATACCGGTTCGGACCGACCTCGATCGAAGAAACGGTCATGTAAGCGTCCTCTGAATCACGTCTGTCTCCACAACTTAACGCACCAGCCGGCAATTGCCAGCGTTTGGGATGCACTGTAAATCAGGCGGCGGGAGACACCATAGCCATGGCCGGACCGCTCGCAAATCTGAAAGTTCTCGATCTTTCCCGTGTCCTTGCAGGGCCCTGGGCGGGGCAGCTTTTGGCCGACCTCGGCGCCGAGGTCATCAAGGTCGAGCGGCCGGGTACCGGCGACGACACGCGTGGCTGGGGGCCGCCCTATCTGAAAGACCGAAACGGCGGGAACACCGGCGAAGCCGCCTATTTCCTTTCCGCCAACCGCGGCAAGAGGTCCATCGCGATCGATATCTCGACCGCCGCCGGGCAGGACATTGTCCGCGATTTGGCGGCGCGGTCGGACGTGCTGATCGAGAACTACAAGGTCGGCGGGTTGAGCCGCTATGGGCTCGACTACGCGAGCCTGAGCGCCGTCAATCCGGCGCTGATCTATTGCTCGATTACCGGGTTCGGTCAGACCGGCCCCTACAAGGACCGGGCCGGCTACGACTTTATGATCCAGGCGATGGGCGGGCTGATGAGCCTGACCGGCGAGGCGGACGATCATCCCGGTGGCGGGCCCATGAAGACCGGCGTCGCCATCGCCGATCTGACCGCCGGCATGTATGCCGTCATCGCGATCCAGGCGGCGCTTTTGCACCGGGAGCGGACCGGCCGCGGCCAGTATATCGATATGGCGCTGTTGGACGTTCAGGTCGGCTGGCTCGCCAATCAGAACATGAATTACCTGGCCGGCGGTGCGGCGCCCGGGCGGCGCGGCAACGCGCATCCCAACATCGTCCCGTATCAGGCATTCGAGACCGCCGACGGCCACATCGTGCTCGCCGTCGGCAACGACCGGCAATTCGCGCGTTTCGTTGCGCTTGCCGGCGAGGATGCGCTGACCGATTCCCGATTCGGTACCAACGAGGGGCGGGTGAGGCATCGCGAGCTGTTGGTGCCGCTTGTCACCGAAGTGATGCGACGGCAAACCACGCAGGCGTGGATCGCGGATCTCGAGGCCGAGCGCATTCCCTGTGGCCCGATCAACGGCCTGGCGGAGGTCTTTGCCGATCCGCAGATTCAGGCCCGGGGTCTGAAGTTCGAACTGCCGCATCCCCTGGCCGGGACCGTCCCCCAGGTCAAGACCCCGATCGAATTCTCGGAGACGGCGCTGGACTATGCCCGCCCGCCGCCGCTTCTCGGCGAGCATACCGATGAGATTCTCGAAGAGTTGGGGCTGTCATCTGATCGCATCGCCGCCCTTCGCAGCGATGACGTCGTTGACTAACCGACCGACTGCGATTTCAGAAACTCGGCCAGGATTTCGTATTCGTCCTGGCGCGGGCTGTGGCGCCGCCAGATCAGCCCGATGGTGCGGAACGGCGCCGCCCCGCCCAGCGGGCAGGTCTGAATATCGGTGCCGTCCAGGATGCCGCGGTCGACCGCCATTTTCGGCAGCAAAGTCATGCCGAGGCCGTTATCCACCATCTGCACCAGCGTATGCAGGCTGGTGCCGAGGATCGAGCGATCCGCCTTGAGACCGGGCAGCGAACAGGCGGCCAGCGCGTGATCGCGCAGGCAATGGCCCTCCTCCAGCAGCAAGAGCCGCTCGGCGGGCAGATCCTCCGGGTCCCAGGACGCCGGAGCGTCGGGAAAGTCCTCGGTGCGGAAGGCGGCATAAAACGGATCGTCGAACAACGGCACCTCGACGGCGTTGCCGCAGTTATAGGGCAGGGCATAGAGCACCACGTCGAGCCGGCCGCGCAGCAGATCGTCGCACACGACGCCCGACAGGTCTTCCTTGAGATAGAGCTTCAGCTCCGGATAGGCCTTGCGCAGATTGGGCAGAACATAAGGCAGAAAGAAAGGCGCGATCGTGGGGATAACACCCATCCTCAATTCGCCGCATAAGGGCGCCTTGGCGGCGCGCGTCAGCTCGGCGAGCCCTTCGGCCTCGCGCAAGACCACTCTGGCTTTCTCGACCACCCGTTCGCCCAGCGGCGTGAACAGAACGCTGCGCTTGGTCCGTTCCACGAGGATCGTGTCCAACAGGTTTTCGAGCTCCTGTATGCCGGCCGACAAGGTGGATTGGGTGACGTTGCACGCCTCGGCGGCGCGGCCGAAATGCAGGTGGTCGCGTAGCGCAACGAGGTAACGGAGCTGTTTGAGCGTCGGTAGAAATATCATCGAATTTCTCGATTACAGAATTATTATTAATTCATTGGATTAATTTAATCAACTCCGGCAGGTTCCGCCTCACTGCAATCCCAGTGAGATGAGGAACACGAGATCATGTTGACGGTTGGCGATAAATTTCCGGCGTTCGAGCTCAAGGCGGTCACCGATGGCACGCTTCCGGACGGCGACTTTCCGCGAATGAACAATCAGAGTTTTAGCGACAAGTGGCTGGTCGTCTTTTTCTGGCCGAAGGACTTCACCTTCATTTGCCCGACCGAAATCCTCGCCTTTGACGAACTGCGCGACGAGTTCGAGGCCGCTGGTGCGGCGCTCGTCGGCGCGTCGACCGATACGGACTTTGTTCACCTGGCCTGGCGTCAGTCCCGCGAGGACCTGGCCGAGGTCGGCTTTCCCTGGCTCGCCGACAACAAAAAGGAGCTCGCGGCGGCGCTCGGCATTCTCGATGCCGGAGAGGGTGTGGCACTGCGGGCCACCTTCATCGTCGACGATCATGGCATCATTCGCCATGCCTCGGTGAATGACCTGGACGTCGGCCGCAACCCGCGCGAGGTCTTGCGCATTCTGGAAGGCCTCAAGACCGGCGAGCTCTGCGGCTGCAACTGGCAACCCGGTCAGGCGGCGCTTCGCCCGGCGGCCTGATCGGACACATGTCATCGGAGCAGGGCCCCGGTTTCCCCCCAGCTGTCTCTCTCCCCCCGCCGGGGTCCTGTTCCACCCCCTTGAAAGAAAAGAGGCCGGGTATCTTGATACCCGGCCCGAGTCACGACAGCGAGGATTAAGCGATTGCCGTCAAGCGGCAACCGCGGAGAAGGCCGAAACACGCATAAAGCAATGATTTCCGCCCTCTCCGGGGCCTAGAATTTCATTCCGGACGCGAAAGGTCAAGGATTACCCGGCGTTTCCGGCTGCATTGCTAGGGATCGACATGGTCGAGCGTGCCGAAGCGCGGGCGCATATAGGAGATATGCTGAATCTGCCGCGGCGGGATGACCTGATTGAACAGGATCGGCGTAAAACTGAAAAACACTTCGGAAATGATGAGTTCGTCGCCGTCCTGAAGCGTCAATCCGGCGGGCAGGGTCGCGGCCCCTCCTTCATTGCCGATCTGGCTGGTGACGCTCAGCGCGCCGCCGTTGTTGCGCTGCCAGTTGATCACCGTGCCGCCGGCGGCAAAGCTGACCGAACTGATGATCACCCGGCCGTCCGTGGCCATGTTGTAAGGATCGACGATATGCACGACCGCGCCGAAGATATTGGTGAAATCGCTCTCCCGCAGGCTGTCGGACTGGGTGACCAGGTCCGACATTTGCAGCGCAAGACGGTTCATCTTCTGATGAATCTGCGCATATCGGGAAAGCTCGACCCCGCCAATAATCAGGCCGGTGACAACCGGGACCGCAAGTGCAAGCTCGACGAGCACACTGCCGCGCGCATCCTGGCCCAGGCGCCGCGCCCGCGCGACCAGCGCGCTCCACAGATTTACGAACCGCATCACAGCTCTCCCGCCTAACCGCAAACTTCAACCGCGCCAGCGCCGGCGCCGGCGACGAGCATGTTGTAGGGCTCGTTCTTCACGGCGGTGCTCGCGCTCAACGTGACGTTGCCGTCAAGCCCCACCGCCCTGGCGAACAGTCCGGTCATCAGGCTACGTTGGAAAGTCAGGGTATACACGACGACATCGCCGGAATTGCCAAGGCCGGCGATTGCCATGTCGGCATCCCATTTCACATTGCCGTTGATATCGACGAAACACTCGCCCGGGTCGTACTCACCATTGTCATTGGTGTCGGAATAAGGTTCGGGCTCGCCGATATCGCTGAAATCTCCGTAGACCCTGGAGCTGATATCTTCCGTGCCCGGCGCGGCCAGATTGAACATCCGGCCCTTGGCGACCTGCAGAATGTAGTCAGACCGGCTCACGCCCGCCGGGGCATAGCCGGTGATGATCTCGCGGGTCGCCTCGCGGACCGCCCCTTCCAGAGCGGCCGACGCAAACATCAGGGCGCCGATCTCGCTGACCGCCACCAGGACCAGGAACAGCACGGGCGCGCCCAGGCCGAACTCGACGGCAGAGACGCCGGATTCCGACCGCCTCAGGGCGACAAGCAGCCGCAACGCTCTCAAAAATCTAGTCATGCGCCATACTCCTCACTCAACGTCACACCAAAAAACTTGGCGCATCCCCTAGCCGTTTCGTGAATCCTCTCGCCGCATTCATCACTTGCCCATGCGGCCTACGAATTCGTCTGCCACGCGGCAGGTCGCGGGCCCGAGCAAGACGATAAAAAGCACCGGCAAAATGAAAAGAATTAGCGGAACCGTCATGATGGCCGGCAGCCGGGCGGCCTTTTCCTCCGCCTTCATCATGCGTTCGTTGCGGAACTCCGCCGCCAGAACGCGCAGCGACGCGGCCAGCGGCGTGCCGTAACGTTCCGTCTGGATCAATGTCGTCACCACCGCCCGAAGCGCCGCCAGATTGACGCGGTCCGCGAGGTTCTGCAGCGCCTGTTTGCGTTCGGTCAGGAACCCCAGCTCGATCGACGCGAGTCCGAATTCGTCCGCCAACTCCGGTGCCGCGTTGCCCATCTCCGAGCTCACGCGCTTCAGAGCGGCATCAAGTGTAAGACCGGCTTCGGCGCAGATCACCATGAGGTCGAGCGCGTCGGGGAGCGCCTTGCGGATCGCGTCGGTGCGCTTGTCGACGGTATTCTTCAGGTAGAGATCGGGCAGGAAAAACGAAAACAGCACGCTGCCGGTGGCGACCGAGATCTCCACCAGCGGCTTGCCGGCAAAGACCTTAAAGCCGTAGACCCAAACGATGACGATGATGGTCACCAAAAGCGGCAGCAAAAGCTTGAAAAACAGGAAGACGACGATGGCGTCCTTGCCGCGCCACCCCGCTTGGGTAAGCTTCTGCTGGGTCTTTTTGGTCTGTTCGCTCTGCAGCAGCCGGAGCTTGTTGACGATCCGGCGCATCCAGCTGACGCTGTCCAGGCGTTTGACCGGGCTCTTGCGCCGCTGCGGCGCGATGAACCCCGCCTTCAGCGCCTCGCGACGCTCCTGAAGCGCCTTCACCCGGTTGCGCATGGGATCGCGCACCAGCGCGGCGTTCCACACCGCAAAGACCGCCAAAAGCGCGGCGATGCCGGCCAGGCCGGTGATCAGATCGATGAGCTGCAAGCCGAAGGGAAGGATCTCTTGCATCGCTAGTACTCGAAATTGATCATCTTTGCGATGACGAACACGCCGATCGCCATCCAAAACAGGCCGATAAAGGAAATCACGATGGCCCGCGGGTCGGTGTAGAGCACGGCAGCGTATTCGGGGTTGATCAGCCGGATCAGGCCGAACATCACAAACGGCAGCGAGCCGATAATATAGGCGCTCGCCTTGCCTTCGGCGGCCATCGCCTTGATCTTCAATTTTAGTTGCTGGCGCTTGCGCAGGATATCCGAGAGGTTGCCGAGGGTCTCCGCCAGGTTGCCGCCGGTTTCCTTCTGCACCGCGAGGCTGATCACAAAGAACTTGAAGTCGGGTGTGTTGAGACGCGTCGCGGTGAGCCAGAGCGCTTCCTCGAGGGTCTTGCCGACCTTGACCGCATCAGCGATCCCTCGGAACTCGACGCCGACCGGATCCGCCAGCTCGCGCCCGACCGCCGCGATCGACTCGTTGATCGGCAGGCCGGATTTCAGGCCGCGGACGATGAGGTCGATCGCCTCCGGAAAGAGCTTGGTGAATTTCTGAATCCGCTTGCTGATCATCCGGCTGATAACCAGATGCGGCACGGCAACGCCCATGAGAAAGGCGAACAAGCCGGCCAGAAACGGCGGCAGGGATGCCATAAAGGCCATTGCGATGAACGACACGACGGCGAGCGTTACCGAGACCACCACGTATTTTGGCAGCGAGATGTCACGGCCCGTGCGGCTGAGCCGGTCGCGAAGCTCGCCGGGCCGCGGGATGATCTGCCGCAACGCCTGCTCGAACGAACTGGTGTTTGTGCTGATAATGATCGACCGTGGGCCGCCCTTGCCAAGGCTCCGGTTATAGGCGAAGCGCTCCTTGAACCGGTCGAGCCGGCGCTGCAGATCGCGCTGCGGTCCCGCGAGGATGGTGATGCCCATAAAAAGCACCGCCATCAAAAGCAATGTGGCGAGGAAGACGCCACCGATAATGATATCCGGATTGATGTTCTGCACCGAACGCGCCCCCTACATGGCTTCCATCAATGCCCGCCCAAGGCCGAAATACTCGGCGCGGTCCATGAAATGCGGGCGAACGCCCATCGATTCAAACTCGCCTGTCAGGATGCCGCTTTCGTCTTCGCCGATGAATCTGAAG
>JAKSBY010000343.1 GCA_022360855.1 Sphingomonadales bacterium
CGTGATCGGGAACCAGATCAAAGGTCAGACGCAATTTTTTGACAGGCCCAGGCGAAAGCCTGTGCTAAGGAACGGGGCATGTCGATCTGGGGTAAGATAATCGGGGGTGCCGCCGGCTTTGCGTTGGGCGGACCGCTGGGGCTATTGGTTGGTGCCGGCGTCGGCCACGCGGTGGACCGCGGCATCCAATCGGTCACGCCCGACGAGACCGAAGGCGGCATGCGCAAGATCACGTTTACCATCGGCGTGATCGCGCTCTGCGCCAAGATGGCCAAGGCCGACGGCGTCGTTACCGATGACGAGATCCAGGCGTTCCAGCGCCTGTTTCATATCCCGCCGCACGAGGCGCGCAATGTCGAGCGCGTCTATAACATGGCGCGCCAGGACACCGCCGGCTTCGAGACCTACGCACGCCAGATCGGCAAGCTTTTCGCCGACAAGCCCGTGGTGCTCGAGGAGCTGGTCGACGCGCTCTTCTATATCGCCCACGCGGACGGCGTGCTGCATCCCAACGAGCTGGAGTTTATCCGCGCGGTGGCGGGAATTTTCGAGATCGGCGACGCCACATTCAGTGCTCTGGCCGCGCGTTATCTCGGCCCTGAGCATGAGAATCCCTACACGCTTCTCGGCCTCGACCGCACCGCGAGCGATGAGGAGATCAAGTCCGCCTACCGCAAGCTCGCCAAGGAACACCACCCGGACCGGCTGATTGCCCAAGGCCTGCCCGAGGAGTTCGTGCAGGTCGCCAATGACCGCTTGGCCGCCATCAACGAAGCCTATGACAAGCTCGCCGCCGAGCGCGGTCTGAAGTAAGCCGAAAACTATTTCAGTGACAGGTACCTTTTTTAGTGTTGGTTTCTCTAGTCCTTTGTTTTTAAATGGAAAATAAAAAGGTAACTGTCACCGAAATAGGTTGGATTGCCGCGTCTCTGGCGCTCCTCGCAATGACGCGGTTGGCGTTTCAGCCTCGGCACATGATGCCAATGCAATGCGTTCCGTGAGTCTCTCATGAAGCCCACCCATATCGTCTTCCTGCTCGCCATCAATGTGCTCTGGGGCTTCAATTTCGTCGCCAGCAAGATGGCGGTAGACGGTCTGCCGCCGCTTCTGGTGACGGGCCTGCGGTTCCTAATCGTCTTCGTGCTGCTGGTACCCTTCCTCAAGGTCATTCCGGGCCAGATGCGGCGGGTGCTGGCGATCGCCTTTCTCCTGGGCGTCATTAATTTTGCCGCGATCTTCATCGGGCTGGCCAAGGCCGGCGATGTTTCGTCGGTCGCCATCGTGGCGCAGCTCGGCGTGCCGTTTTCGACCCTCATGGCCATCGTTTTCCTGGGCGAGCGCATCGGGCTGTGGCGCACCGGCGGTATCTTCCTGGCCTTTGCCGGCGCCATGGTGCTGGGCTTCGACCCCAAGGTCCTGCAATACGGGGAGGCGATGCTCTGGATCCTCTTGTCGGCGGTTGTCTACGGCGTGGTGGCGGTCCAGATGCGCCGGCTCGAGGGGGTTCCGCCGATGACCCTGACCGCCTGGATGGGCCTGATCAGCTTTCCCTGCCATTTCCTGCTGTCGGCTGCCTTCGAGAGCGGGCAGATCCCGGCGTTGGCGGCGGCCTCGGCTGAGAACATCTTCGGCGTGGTCTATGCGGCCATCGCCGCGACCATTATCGGCCACGCAGGCTTCTACTTCCTGCTGAACCGCTATTCGGTCACGGCGGTGATGCCGTCGACACTGCTGGGACCGGTCTTCGCAGTGATTTCGGCGATCCTTGTGTTTGACGAGGTGTTGACGATGAGAATGCTCGCGGGCGGCTTGATCACATTCGCCGGCATTGCCATCATCACCTTCCGCAACGCCAAGCCCGCGGCGGAGGGGGTTCCGCGGGTGCGGCCGACGGCCTGAGAAATGGAAATCATCGACGCGCCATCGCCGAATTTCGACCAAAGGCCCGCGGGCCGGGCGCCGGACATGTTGATCCTGCACTACACCGGCATGCCGACCGGCGAGGAGGCGCTGGCGCGCATGCGCGATTCGGCGGCCAAGGTCTCGGCCCACTATATGGTCGGCGAAGACGGCAAGGTCTGGCGCCTGGTGGACGAGGCGGCGCGGGCTTGGCATGCCGGCGTGGCATACTGGCAGGGCGAAACGGACATCAATGGCTGTTCAATCGGGATCGAGCTTGTCAATCCCGGCCATGAGTGCGGCTATCGGCCATTTCCCGACGCACAGATCGAGGCGCTGATCGCGCTGATCGAGGGTATCCGTACCCGCCACCCCATCCCCGACCGGCGCATTTTGGGCCATTCCGACGTGGCGCCGGGCCGCAAGCAGGATCCGGGCGAGTTGTTTCCGTGGCAGCGGCTCGCCGAAGCCGGGATCGGGCTTTGGCCCGAGCGGCTTGACGATGCGGTAAGTAGCGATGATCCGACGGCTTTGCAAAAGGACCTGGCGGTTCTGGGCTACGGGCTCGAGGTCACGGGCAGCCTTGACGCGGCAACCGGGGAGGTCGTCACCGCTTTCCAGCGCCACTGGCGGCAGGCGCGCATCGACGGCCGCGCCGATCCGCAGACGCGGGCGGTCTTAAAGGCTGTCTTGAAAGCTGCTCAGTCGGACGGCTCTTCGGCCCGCAACTCGTCATTGGTATAGCGGGCGTTCTCCTGGTCGCCGACCAGGCCGTCGGGCAGGTCCTCGACCAGTTGTTTGGTATTCGGGCCGGTCCGCTGATCGAAGACGATATCGTCGTCCTTGCCGCCGCCGAAAATGCCGCAAGCCGAGACCGTCAGCGATAAGGCGGCCAGAATAATCGCGCGCAGAAACATTGATTTACTCTCACGTTCGGACTTTCGGCCGGACTCTGCCCCATTCCGGGACAGGTGACAAGCGTCACAGCGCCGCGGCTATCTCCTTGATGGCGTCCCAGGCGGCAAACAGGCTGTCGCGGGTGAGGCCGGGAGCGCCGGGGGCAACGCGGATGACGGTCCGGCCCCGGGCCTTGGTCTGGGTGACATAGACCTTGCCGCCCTTGTTGAGGGCGTCCACGAGATGCAGATTCAGCACGTCGAGTTCCGCGCCGTCCGTGCCTTCGGGGCGATAGCGGAAGGTAAAGAGGCCGAGCACGGCCGGCGTCACCACCTCGAAGTCCGGCGTCGCGGCGACCGCCTCAGCCAGTTCCTGGGTCCAGCCGATCTGCCGCCTCAGATGGTCGCGCAGGCCGTCGAGGCCGTAGGCGCGCAGCACGAACCACAGCTTGAGGGCGCGGAAGCGGCGGCCGAGTGGAATGCCCCAGTCGCGGAAATTGACTACATCCGCGCCGGCGCTGCTCTTGAGGTATTCCGGCAGGATCTCGAAAGCCGGCACATAGCGGGCCGGATCGCGCACATAGAGCGCCGAGCAGTCGAAATTGGTGAGCAGCCATTTATGCGGGTTGAACACGAAGCTGTCGGCCGCCTCGATGCCCTCGATCATCCACTGCTGCTCGGGCAGGATCAGCGCGCTGCCGGCCCAGGCCGCATCCACGTGCAGCCAAATCTCCCGCTTGCGGCAAATTTCGGCGATGGCCGGCAACGGATCGATGCCGCCGACGCCCGTGGTGCCGAGTGTGGCCGTCACGAAGATCGGCTTCCGGCCCTCGGAAAGATCGTCGGCTATGGCCGCGTCTAGCGCCTCCGGGCGCATGGCGTAGGTGTCGTCGGTCTCGATGGCGCGCAGGTTTTGCCGCCCGAGGCCGGCCAGTCCCATGGCCTTTTCCACCGACGAATGCGCCTCGGCGGAGCAATAGGCGGTCATCACCGGCTGGCCCGAGAGCCCTGTCGCATTGCTCGTCAGGCCCGTCGCCTGTTCGCGGGCGGCGATCAGGCAGTTGAGCGTGGCCTCCGACGCGGTGGTCTGGATCGAGCCTGCGAAGCCTTCGGGCAGACCAATGGCGTCGCGCAGCCAGTCGAGCACGCGGATCTCCAACTCCGTGGCCGCCGGCGCCGTCTCCCACAGCATGCCGTTGGCCGCGAGCGCCGCCGCCGCCATCTCGCCGAGCACCGAGGGTGGGCTGGAATTGGCCGGAAAATAGGCGAGGAAGTCGGGGTGCTGCCAATGGGTCACGCCGGGCAGGACGATACGCTCGAAGTCGGCGAGGATAGCCGCCATGTCTTCGCCCTCGGCCGGTGCCGAATGCGGCAGTTGCGCGTCGACCTCTCCCGGCGACACCTGGGCGCGCACGGGATAGTCGCCGACATGTTCCAGATAATCGGCCATCCAGTCGGCCATCTGGTGCGCGTAGCGGCGGAACTCGTCGTGATCCATGCGGCTTTCCCTTCGCTGGGCAGATTAAGGTCGACGCCTTGACGAGTCGCCCCCAAAATCCCTATGTCTGTTGCGTCAGATGGCCGGATGGCCGCTCCGCCATCATTTTCGTGGCGCAACCGTTCTGAAAATGATGGCGGAGAGGAAAGTCCGGGCTCCACGGAGACACGGTGCCGGGTAACGCCCGGCGGAGGCGACTCCAGGGAAAGTGCCACAGAAAGCAAACCGCTCTGCTTCGCCAAGGCTATGCAGAGTAAGGGTGAAAGGGTGCGGTAAGAGCGCACCGCGCGGCTGGTAACAGGCGCGGCAGGGTAAACCCCACCGGGAGCAAGACCAAATAGGAATGGCGCGCCGGTTCGCCGGCAGGGAACGTCTCCGCTCCCGCCGTTCGGGTAGGTTGCACGAGGCGTCCGGCAACGGCCGCCCCAGATGAATGGCCATCATTCGCCGAAGCTTCGGCCGCGGCGGATACAGAACCCGGCTTACAGGCCATCTGGCATCTTTTCCCGGCGGCATAAATCATCTATACTGACTAGTCATATAACTAGTTTGATTGGAATGAGATATGGCCAAGACGTGGCAGGTCCAGGAAGCAAAGGCGTGCTTCAGCGAATTCCTTGATGCTTCACTGAAGTATGGCCCTCAAGTTGTGAGCCGCCGTGGAGTCGAGACGGCGGTTTTGGTGCCGATTTCTCAATGGCGCAGGTTGGCCAAGTCAACCCAGCCGGGCCTCAAGGAACTCCTTCTCGCAGAAGAACCCCGGACCGATAGCTTGACTCCACCCAGAGCCGAACATCGCCAGCGTCAGGCCCCCAAGTTCGAATAGCCATCAGTGTATCTTCTCGACACGAACGTGGTCTCGGAGCTGCGCCGGCGAAAACCCCACGGTGCCGTTGTGACTTGGTTTCGCGAGGTGCCCGAAGAGGCGTTATTCATCTCGGCGGTTACGATCGGGGAGATACAAAGGGGAGTCCAAATCACCGCCGAGCAAGATGCTGAAAAGGCTCGGATGCTCTCGGATTGGCTGGATCAGCTCATCGGCACATTCCACATCTTGCCGATGGACGCCATTACCTTTCGGGTGTGGGCGCAACTCAACCACCGCAAGTCGAATACGGTTTCCGAAGACGCCATGATCGCGGCGACGGCGCTCGTGAACCGGCTTGCTGTCGTGACTCGCAATGTAAGGGATTTCGAGGCTTTTGATGTCGAGATCGTCAACCCCTTTATCTGAAGATCTGGCCCTTCATTTGAAGGCTTGAGCCTTTTCCTCATC
>JAKSBY010000796.1 GCA_022360855.1 Sphingomonadales bacterium
GCGGAGGTTGACCCGGACGCCAGCGAACAAGTCGATGGAGCTGGCTCCGGCAGCGAAGAAGATGCGGGCGCGGCGCCTGACTGGTTGGTCGATATCATCGAAGGCGCATCTTCGATCGGGGCAGGTGGCGACGATACCGACACCTGATCCGCTCTGCTCTAGGCCTTATCTCCGGTGATGACCGTGAGGTGGCCGGCTGTGCGCCTGCCGGATGCGGCGGGCCGCGCGGCTGCGTTTCCGGCGTCGGTCTGCGCCGCCAAAACCAGCAGCGCCTGCCGGCAGTCCTGGAGGGTTCGGTAGTCCGCGCTCCGCTCCTCTTGCTTGCTCGACATCGCCAGGAGCTTGTGTTCGACAAGATCGACCAGGGTTTCGATCAATGGGCTCGAAAGCTGGGTCATTAGAGTTTCAACACATGGATACGCGACTTGCCGCAATGATGGGCCCAGGCGATTAAGAAACGGTTATCCGGTGTGAGCTTGCCTCAGTTCGCCAGCTTGGCCGGGAGCCAGAGGGCGATCTCGGGCCAGGCCATGATCGCCGCCAGGCCGGCGAGCTGCAGCAGCACGAAGGGGATGATGCCCTTGTAGATCTGCTGGATCTTGACCGATGCCGGGGCCACGCCCTTCATGTAGAAGAGCGCGAAGCCGAAGGGCGGCGTCAGGAAGCTTGTTTGCAGGTTGACGGCCACCAGCACGGCGAACCACGGGACGATCAGCTCGGCATTCGCGATATGATCGCCGAAGTCGAGGAGCCGGATGATCGGCGCGAAGACCGGCAGCACGATCAGCGTGATCTCGATCCAGTCGAAAAAGAAGCCGAGCAGGAAGATCACCGCCATCAAGAGGATCAACACCGGCCAGGCGCCGGCGCCGATGGCCTCCACGCCGTGGACGATCAGGTCGTGACCGCCCAACAGCGCGAAGACGAAGGAAAACGCCGTGGCGCCGACGAAAATGCCAAACAGCATGGCGCCCGTCAGCGCCGAGCGTTCCACCACGTCGCGCAGGGTGGCGAAGGTGAGCTTGCCGGCGAGGAGCGCCAGCAGGGTCGCGCCGGCTGCGCCGATGCCGGACGCCTCGGTCGGCGTGGCGACGCCGGCGAAGATCGAACCGAGCACCAAGAGGATCAGCGCCAGGGGCGGCAGGAAGCTCTTTGCCATGAGTATCAGGAGTTCGCCGGTGCTCTCCGGCGCTTCCTCGCGCGACATGGGTGGCGCGAGCTCGGGCGCTAGCGCGGCGCGGGTCACGATGTAGATCAGGTAGAGCGCCGCCAGGAAAAGGCCGGGCATGAGCGCGGCGAGAAACAAGGTGCCCACGGACGTGGCCAGCAATTCGCCCATCACCACCAGCATGATCGACGGCGGGATCAGGATACCGAGGGTGCCGGAGGCGGCGATGGTGCCGGTCGCGAGCCGGCTGTCGTACTGGCGGTCCAGCATGACCGGCAGGGCTAGCAGCGTGATCATCACCACGCTGGCACCGATGATGCCCGTGGTCGCGGCCATGATCACGCCGAGGAGCGTGACCGAGAGGGCAAGCCCGCCCGGGACGCGGCGGGTCAGGCATTGCAGGGTGTGCAACAGGTCGCGCGCGACGCCGGACTTCTCCAGCATCGTGCCCATGAAGATAAACATGGGGATGGCGACGAGGACGAGATTCTCCACCACGCCGCCGAAGATGCGCGA
>JAKSBY010000086.1 GCA_022360855.1 Sphingomonadales bacterium
CACGGGGCATCTTTCGGCGGGGATGGTGCATGCGCCGGAGATGCATCACGTGCCGCTGGACGGCGACGCCGCCGCCGCGCGCGCCAAGATCCGCAAGCTGATCGCCGAGAACCGTGCGGCGGATGAAAAACCCCCTGCCCCTATAAAAACAGGTAAACCGCACAGAGCGCCGCCGAAGCCGCGTGTGCCCCGGCCACCCAGACCACCGGTCCTCGTACCAGCGTTACGGCGTTTCGGAGCCGCGATAACGGCAAGATCGAAAGCCGCGAGACGGAGGATTGCCGCCGGCCGCCGTTCGGCTGTATCCGCCGCGACGCGTTGGACGCTCGGAACGGGCCGCTTTGTCCGGCGGATAGCCGCCCTCCTATCGCGCACTGCCGGCAAGACAAGCCGCGCGGCGGGTCGCGGCGTTCTGTGGGCATGTGCGAGCTCCGCGCGGATCATTGGGTCGGCTTCCTTGGCCCTCGGCGCCATCGTGCACCGGGCCACACGCAGGGTCGCGGCGGCCATCATCGCTGAGACGGCGAAGCTGCATACCGGGATCGCCAGGACCGCCCGCAAAGTGTCTGCACACCTCGCACGGCTGCCCCGAGCGGCAGAGCTTGGTGCGCGCTGGACCATAGGGCTGATGGTCTGGCCGCTCCGCGCCACGGGGCTTTTCCTCGTGGCCGCGGCCACCGCGGCCTCCCGGGGCCTGACCGGGGTCGTCAGGCTCACCGCTCTGGTCCTTCGGTGGATGGCGGTAACGGTTCTTAACGGCTGTGCGGCGGCTACGCGGGCGCTCCTTTCGGCCGTCTGCGTAGCCGCGCGAGGTTTGACCGCTACGGGGCGTGCGCTTCTCCTTTCCTTAAGGGCAGGCGGCCGGGCTCTGCTGGCATGCTTGGCCGGCATCGTCCAGCTAATCGCCAGGCTCCTCAGAATTACCCGCTGGATCGCCCTCTGGATCCCCCTGGCCGGGCAGAAATTTGCGGCGATCTTCGTTTGGGCGCTTGCACGGGCTGGGCATTCTCTGCAAGCATATGCGCAACGTATAAGCAGGGCGGTCGTTC
>JAKSBY010000730.1 GCA_022360855.1 Sphingomonadales bacterium
CGCACATGCTCCACCATGATCTCGCTGCCGACGCCGAAGCCGAGCGCCTGCGCGCCCAATATGGCAAGCCGGAACAGGATGGTGGCGTAGGCGACGACGATGCCGACCGCCACGGCGAGTACCGCCAGAACCGCATGATCGTAGCGCGCGGAGCCCCTGAGCGCGCTTTTCCAATAGCGCCAGATCGCTTTCCAGGAATGCCGTTTGGCCATGACCCTGGCTAGGTTGATCGCGCTAGCGGCATTGGCCGACCGACCCCTCGGCGCAGATCGTGGTGCCGTCGGTCCAGGTCGCGCCGGAGACGTCCGCCTGCCACAGATCGGTCCCGGTCATCGTCGCGCCGGTAAGATTGGCGCCACGCAGGATCGTGCGAAACAGCCGCGCCTTGGAAAGGTCGGACCCGGAGAGATTCGCGCCGGTCAGATCGGCCTTGGTGAAGTCGGCTTCACGCAGCACCGCGTCGGTGAAATCGGCGTCTCGCAGAATGCTGGAGACGAACTTGGCCCGACGGCCGTCGATCCCCGCCAACGTACCGTTGGAAAGGTCGGAGCGCGTGAATTTGGAATCGCGCAATCGCGCGCCCTTCAGGTCGACTCCGGTCATTTCCCGCTCGGCATAGATGCAGCGCGTCCAATCGACACCGGGCCTGGGCGGGTCAGTACAGCTCGCCGATGCCGGCCCCGCCAGCGACAGGCCAACTCCCAGTCCGATCACGCCCAATTGCCATTTCCATACGCGCATGAACCAACACCACACAAATCCACCTTATCCGTGCATAGCGAGCGGCGGCATGATCCGCAAGCATCGCCGCGCCAGCCGGCCCTTAAGATTCCTGCCAATCGCCACATTCCTCGTCTATAAAAGTGGAGATATGCGATTCAGATCGGGTGACAAGCCGGTACGGAAACACGGTTGAAAAAGCTTCTCATCATATGCGGCATTATTCTCGGTGTTTTGCTGTCCGTTGCGCTCGTCGGTCCCGGTTTCATTGATTGGAACCAGTATAAGTCGGAGATCACGACCGCGGCGCGGGATGTGGCCGGCCTGGACTTGGAGATCGACGGCGACCTGTCGTTCCGCGTGATTCCGTCGCCGGAGCTCTCGGCTTCGGGTTTAAAGCTGGCCAACGCGCCGGGTGCCGCCGATCCAAACATCGTCGAGCTGGAATCGCTCGATATCCGGGTTGCCTTTCTGCCCTTGATCAGCGGCAATCTCCAGGTGGAAACCCTGGTCCTGCAGGGGCCGCGAATCTCTCTCGAGCGTCTGGCCGACGGCCGCGGCAACTGGGAGGCGCTGGAGGGCGGCACGGCGGAACCGGAAGCGGCACCGGCGCCGCGGGGCGGCGGTCCGCCACGTATCTCGCTCAAAAGCGTACGGATCGAGGACGGTCGGCTCGCCTTTCGCGAAGCCGGCGGCGAAGCGATCGAGATTGCCGGCATCGATGCCGATATCTCGGCCGACGCCATTACCGGTCCGTTCGAGACCGCGGGTTCGTTTGTCTATAACGGCGTCGCGGTTGGATATGAGGCAGCGCTGGGCCGCTACGAGGCGGGCAAGCGGCTGCCGACCCGCGCCACGCTCAGCCTGGCCGACGCCGAAATGGAATTTTCCGGCTCACTTCAGCCGGATCAGGCATTGGCGGGCGTCAACGGCCGGTTGCAGCTCTCGGGCGCCAGCGCCAAGCGCCTGATCGAGGCGGTCTCGCAGCTCGCCGGCGCGGAAGCGGGGTTGCCCGAGGCATTGGATGAGGCCTTGACGCTGGATACCCAGGTCGAGCGGGTCGACGGCGGTCTTGCGCTCAATCCGCTCACCTTGCGCCTCGGCGAGACCGCCGGCGAGGGGCAATTGACGGCAAACCTCGGCGAACGCCGGGCCGTTGAGGCGACGCTTAACCTTAATGCCATCGATCTCGACCGCTGGCTGGGCGCCGAGACCGGGGAACAGCCGAAATCGAAAGACGACGCGCCGTTCAGCCTGCCGGACGCATTCGATGCCAAACTTACGATGACGGTCGGCGCGCTGTCCTATCGCGACCGTATCATCCGGCGCGCCAATTTGAACGCCGAATTGAAGGACGGCGCGCTGACCGTGACCAAGGTTCAGGCCCTGCTGCCCGGCGGCTCGGACCTTTCCGTCGGCGGCGTGCTCACGGCGGCGGCCGGCAAGCCGGCTTTCTCGGGCAGCCTGCGCGCGGTCTCCAACAATCTGCGTGGCCTCCTGACCTGGCTGGGCACCGATCTTTCGACGGTTCCTGAAGGCCAGCTTACGACCCTGACCATGGATGCGAGCATCGCGCTTACCGATGAGGCGCTGCAGATCTACGGCGCCACCGGCCAGCTCGATATCAGCCAGTTCGAGGGCGGCGTCACGGTCGGATTGGCGGAACGGCCCGCCTTCGGCATCGAAGCCAAGGTCAACCGCATAAATCTGGACTCTTATTTGCCGCCGGCATCGGAAGACCCGGCGCAGGGCGGACCTCCATCGGAGAGCCTTCGCGAGGCCCTGAAGCCGCTGGCAGACTTCGACGCTGGGTTCGACGTCGAGGTGGATCAGATGACTCTGTCCGGCGCCGTAATCCGGTCGGCGGTCATCGACGCGACGCTGCTGGGCGGCGTTTTCAAGTTCGGCAATTTCGCCGTTGAAGACATTTTGGATGTCAAGGCAGGCTTTTCCGGGCAGATCAGCGGCCTGGCCGCTGATCCGGTTGTCGATGGCCGCATCGATATCCAATCCGAGGATGTCTCCCGCTTCGCCCGCTGGGCCGGGATCGACCTGCCGCTGCCCGGCCCGGCCATCGGCCGCACGGTCCTGCAGGGTCGTGTGCAGGGCGGGCTCGACAATCTCACCCTTGATCTTAACAACCGCGTTCTCGGCGGCGGTCTCGATGTCACGGGGACGCTCGGCGGCGTCG
The DNA here is from genome assembly GCA_022360855.1 of Sphingomonadales bacterium. Lineage (GTDB taxonomy): Bacteria > Pseudomonadota > Alphaproteobacteria > Sphingomonadales > JAKSBY01 > JAKSBY01. The sequence goes on from JAKSBY010000730.1 coordinate 2,912, forward strand.
ACGGCGACCGGCCGGTCTTCGACCTCGATCTCAACCTGCGTCACCGGTCGCACCGCGACCTGATCGGCCGGCTGGACCCGGAATTCAACACCGGCGGGCCGGCCGGCGTGGTCGACCTGCGCCTTGAGCTGGCTGGCGCGGCAGACGACTTTCGCCTCGATATCCAAGGACAGATGGCCGGGGCGACGCTGCGGCTCAATGGCCGCGTCGGCCCGGAATCTGCGGCCGACCGGTACAATTTTCAGGCGTCTTTGAGCCATCCGTCGGTCAAGCAGTTGGCGCAGGCGCTGGATATCGGCTACGCCGAGGGCGCGACGATGCCGGGCAGATTTTCGCTCGCCGCGGCGGTTTCCGGCAATGACGAGGTCTTGCAGGTCAGCGACATCACGGGCGAAATGGGTGTGATCGGTGTCGCCGGCACGCTCAGGCTCGACCGGCGCGGCGAGCGGCCCAGCGTCGCCGTGACCTTGAACGCTGGCGACGTCCTGCTCGACCCCTATTTGGCGCCGCGCTCCACGGGCGCGGATATCGCCGCCCAAGGCGCCGGGGAGCGCTGGTCGCAGGAGCCAATCCCGCTCGACGGCTTCAAAAAAGTCGATCTCGATCTCGCGCTTTCCGCCGAAATGGTTTCGGCCAGCGGCTACGTCTTTGTCGAACCGCAAGCCACGGTGATGCTGAAGGACGGGGTGCTGGAAATCCCTGCGCTGACCGGGCGGCTTTTTGACGGGCCCGTGCGCATGGCGGCGCGCCTCAATTCAAACGGCCGGCCACAACTCACCGTCGATATGGCGATTTCCGGAGCATCGCTGGAAAAGGCGCTCGCGACGTCGGCGGCGATTTCCCCGGCCACCGGGCAGCTCGACATGAACGGCAGCTTCGCCGCCAACGGGTTCAATCAATTGCAGATGATCTCGACGCTCAAGGGTCAGGCTGTGCTGGCGGCCGCCGAGGGTGTGATCCGCGGCATCGATCTCCAACGCCTGTCGGACCGCATGATGCAGCTCGAACGGGTGCCCGACTTCGTCTCGCTTCTGGGTGCGGTGCTCCGGCAGGGCGAGACGCCCTACAGCCAGATCATGACCACATTCGTCGCCGAACGCGGTGTTTTGACCGCCAAGCAGCTTACGGCCGATGTCCCGGCGGCGGACCTGACCGGCGATGCCCGCATCGATCTGCCGCGCTGGGCCATCGCGGCCAACGGACAGATGGCGCTCTCCGAACATACGGATACGCCGCCCATCGGTGTCAGCATCGCCGGCAGCATCGACGACCCGGCCATCAATTATCAAACGGCGGCGCTGCGTAATTTCATGACGCAACGGCTGGCAAGCGCCGTGTTTCGCGACTTTTTCGGTGTCGGCGAGCAGCCTGCGGAAACGCCCCAGTCCGGCGGCCCGGATCAACCGCTGGCGCCCGAGCAGTCGCAACAGCCGCCGCCAAAGCCCGGCGAGGAACTCGGCAAACTGCTGTTCGAGAGCCTGTTCGGCGGCCGGCGGCAAAACCCACCGCCTGACGACCAGCAGAATTAACGGACAAGTGAAACGTCGCGCCGGGGCGGGCTAATTCCGTTCGCCCTGAGCTTGTCGAAGGGTGAACGGCCGCGCCGCCGTTCACCCTTCGACAAGCTCAGCACGAACGGTTAGATTCACGGCCGGCGGCTATTTGCCTAACCTTGCGACTTCAGATGATCGAGGACATAGAGGCGGAGCGCGCTCGACAGGTTGCCGGAGCGCCGGTTGTCGATATCCGTGACGAGACTGTTGAGCGAGCGCCCCTCGCGTCGCGCAATGTGTTTCAGCTCGCACCAGAACGCCTCTTCCAGGGACACGCTCGTCGCGTGCCCGGAGATCAGCACCGAGCGCTTGCGGATCCTGGTTGAGTCCCGGTTATCCAATTGCCCATACCGCCCATTCGGTTAAGGTCACAGTCATGGCGCAAAATGACGCGGTCAAACAAGATGAAATCGGCGGTTTTCAGTGTTTGGCCGCCGCCGCCCGCATCGCGGAGATGGGACTGCCTTCGTTTCGTCCACGGCCGCCCTGGCTCGGCCCGGATCTGCAGACTATGCGCAACTTGCTGATGCCCGCGCCACGGCTGCCCAGCCATTTCACCGGCACGGAATTGCGATTCCCGCTCGCCGACAAGGGCGCCGGGACATTGATCGGCACCCTGAATACCCCCATCGGCGGCCATACCAAACCCCTGGTCATCGTATTGCACGGCCTGACCGGTTGTCAGGACAGCGTCCATGCCGTCAGCACCGCCCACAACCTCCTCAATCTCGGCTATTCGGTTCTGCGCCTCAATTTTCGTGGCTCCGGCCCCTCGGCAGGGACGTCCGCCGGTCCTTATCACGCTGGGCTGACGCAGGATCTGGTCGATGTCGTTTCGGGCCTGCCGGAAGATATCTCGAACAACGGGGTGTTCCTGGTCGGTTATTCGCTCGGCGGCAATGCGCTGCTCAAGTTTCTCGCCGAGGGCAGGGCGCTGGAAGCCGTCCTCGGCGCGGCCGCGATCTCGGCGCCCATCGACCTGAAACGCTGCCAACTGCGCATGGAGGAGCCGCGCAACCGGCTCTATCACCGCTACCTGGTTCGCCGCATGCGCCGCATGGCCGAAGCGATGTCGAAGGATATCTCCTGGCTGACACCGGCTAGGATCGAAGCGATCAACTCGATCTACGACTTCGATAACCGGATCGTGGCGCGGCTGCACGGCTTCGACAATGCCGACCATTACTACCGGGAGGCCAGCGCCGGCCCGCGCGCCTCGGCGATCGAGACGCCGACCCTGATCATCCACGCTGACGACGACCCGTGGATCCCCGCAAAGGTCTATGAATCAATTCCTTGGGCCAATGGAGTGCCGGTCTATCCGGTCCTGACCAGGGGTGGCGGCCATGTTGGCTTTCACGGGCGGGAATCCGACCACACCTGGCACGACCGGGCGGTCGCGGCGTTTTTGTCCTGGATCGCCCGGAAAGCCTAGTTTTCGGCCGTTAACCAAGGGCCAATCTTCATAACTTGTTTATCTTTAGCGGCGATCATTTCACCTCTTCCGAAATCACCGGTGGAACCATGGATCTGGCCTACGCGTTTGAGCAGGATTTCGCGAAATTTGTTAATTCCAGCGAGCTTGACAAGGTGCTCGCGGCGCAGCGGCTGGGCGCGCATTACGGCGACACCAAGACTCAAAACGAGCAGCTCATCCTAGAGGAGATGGCGCGCTGCCTGGTGCGCGACGCCTCCGCCAACGTTCGCCAGCAATTGGCGTTCGAGTTGCGCCGCATGCCGGATCTTCCGACCGATATCGCCGAGAAGATCGCCCGCGACGCGGAAGACATCGCGTCGGCGTTCCTGGCCGAAACAGAGGCGCTGTCGCCGGAGCAGCTCGCGGGGATCGTCGCCGACGTCAGCGAGGTCGTGCGCGTGACCATTGCGCGCCGCCCCGACGTGCCCGAGATCGTCGTCATGGCGCTGGTCGAGCATGGCGACGAACGCTCGATAACGTTTCTGGTGCGCAATCCTGGGGCGGAAATGACCGAAGCGGCGTGCAGCAAGGTGATCGACCGGTTTGCCGAAACCACGCCCTTAATGGATCATCTGGCGAGCCGCGACGACCTCGCGCTGGCCATCGCCGAACGGCTCTTGCCGGTGGTCTCCAAGAGCCTCAAGCAAACGCTTGTCACGCATTACAAGGTCGATGCCAAGACCGCCGGCAAGGTGAGCCAGATCACCATCGACGCCTCGCTTGCGAAGCTGTTGGACGGCGCGTCCATCGATCAAATCGAAAAATACGTCAGGCGGCGCCACGAAGAGGGTCGCCTGGAAGACAGCTTCATCCTCGAAGTCACAAATCACGGCAGCCTGGAATTCTTCAAGGTGGCCATGACGGTCCGTGCCGGCGTTCCGCTGCAAAACGTCGAGACTATTCTCAAAGAGGGTGGAGAGGCCGGGCTGAACCGGCTCCTCCAGAAAGCCCACGTCAATCGCCGGATTATGGCTTCGTTTCAGCGCGCAATTGCCAAGCTGACGAGCTAATCTCCCACAGGCGCGGCGTCGCCCTCGCCACTGTCGTCCTGCCGTTCGAGCCAGATCAGGATCAGGCTCGCGATCACGACGCTGACCGCCATGCCGAACAGCGAGGCGTCAACGATCTCGCCCTGGGCATCGACCACCGTGACGCCGATGAACAACAGATGCGTCAGCACGGCGCCGATCATCAGGACCAGGGTCAAGAGAGCGCCCAGCATTCTGCGTGCCGGCATGACCAGCAGAACAATCGCCGCGATTTCGGCGAGAGCGACCAGGTAGCGGCCGGTGGGCTCAAACAGCCCGATGCCCGATTCTTCGGCGATTTTCGTGAACAGCCTTACGCTGACGTCGTCGCCGGACAATTTAAAGAAATCCGAAGGCAGAAACACGATTGCAATCCACGCGATCAGCACCCACGGCAGATATTTTTTCACGGCTTCCATCTAAGCCTCCCGTCCTTTGGACCTTACCCCTACTTCCGCCCCAGGAAGTTTGTTTTAGTGTCTCACCGCCGCCGTTAATGGGTCAACGGATAATGGGGATTGAGCCGCTTTTCGGTCGCGTAGAGCCGCGCCATTCCAAAAAGCGACATCGGTTTGTAACCGCGGTCGCGGTTGATCGCCCCGATGGCGTGCAAATGATCGTATTGCCGCATCAGCGCGCGGTAGGCATCGATCAGCCGAATACCGGAATCCCAGACATGGGTGGCCTCGCCGCCGGCGCCGTTGACTTCGACGATGCGAAAGCCCCGGCCCGCCCGAACCTC
>JAKSBY010000507.1 GCA_022360855.1 Sphingomonadales bacterium
CGCGACCAGCGACAGCATGGCGTTTTCCGCAAGCTCCGCCGCGATTTCCGAGGCGATGCCGCCGGCGCGCGGGGCTTCCTGAACAATGACGCAGCGGCCCGTCTTCTCGACCGATTCGATGATCGTGTCGGTATCGATCGGACTGATCGAAGCGAGGTCTATCACCTCCGCGGAAATGCCCGATTGCTGGGCCAGCAACTCCGCCGCCTGCAGGGTCTCATGCATCATCGCGCCCCAAGAGATCAGGGTTACGTCCTCGCCCTCCCGGTCGATAAACGCGCTGTCCAGCGGATAAGCCTCCCCATCGTCTTCCACTTCGTGCTTTATCAGCCGGTAGACCCGCTTCGGCTCGAGGAAGATCACCGGATCGGGCTCGCGGATGGCGGCCAGCAACAGGCCATAAGCGCGCGACGGATTCGATGCAGTAACAACGCGCAACCCCGGCAAATGCGCGAGCAGCGCCTCGGTGCTCTCCGAATGGTGCTCGGGCGCGTGGATGCCGCCGCCGAACGGCATGCGGATGACCAGGGGCAGCGTGATCCGCCCTCGGGTTCGGTTGCGCATTCGGGCGACCGCCGTGGCGATCTGGTTGAATGCTGGGAAAACGAAGCCCATGAACTGGATCTCGGCGACCGGTTTCATGCCCTGCGCCGCCATGCCGACGGAAAGGCCGCCGATCATCGCCTCGGCGAGCGGCGTGTCGATCACCCGGTCGGGCCCGTATTTTTGCTGAAGCTGATCGGTCGCCCGGAACACGCCGCCGTTGAGGCCAACGTCTTCGCCCAATACGACGACATCGTCATCGCGCGCCAGCTCGTGGTCCAGCGCCATGGTGACCGCTTCGATGAGGGTAACCTGCGTCATCCTCGCTGATCCGATTAGTGAACGCTTGCGGCGAGTGCCTCGTCGCGTTGAGCCGCGACCCTCTCCGGCAGATTCTCGAACAGATAATCGAACATCGCGCTTGCCGGTTGCGGCTGGTTTTCGCGGATATCGAGGTAGATCTTCACTTCATCGTCGATCTCGGCCTTGGTTTCGGCATGGATCGCTTCGAGATCGCCATTCTTCACCGCGCCGCGTTTGGTCAGATATTTGGCCAATCGGGCAACCGGCTCCTTGCGCTCGGCTTCCTGATGCACCTCGGGGTCGTTATAGCGTGTCGCGTCGTCGGCGGTCGTATGGTCACCGAGCCGATAGGTGACCGCTTCGATCAAGGTCGGCCCGCCACCGGAGCGCGCGCGCTTCAGCGCTTCTTCCGCCGCATATTTGACGGCGATAACGTCGTTGCCGTCGACTTGGACGCAGTCGACGCCCGCGGCGATGCCCTTTTGCGCGAAGGTCTCCGCTTTGGTCTGGATCTCACTGGGCACGGAAATCGCCCATTTGTTGTTGTTGATGATGCAGACCAGCGGCAGATTCCACGCGCCCGCCACATTGATGGCCTCGTAGAACTCGCCTTCGGACGTACCGCCCTCACCGATCTCAGTCAGTACCGCACGGCCGTCCTGGCCACGGAATTTGAATGCCGCCGCAACGCCCGCCGCATGCAAGGTCTGCGACGCGATGGGAATCGCAAAGGGCATGTCCTTCACCGCCCGCGGATCCTTGAAATCGTTGCCGCGCTCGTCGCCGCCCCAGCAGAGCAGAATCTCATGCGGGCGGATGCCGCGCTCAAGCATCAAACCGGTCGACCGGTAATAGGGCACCAACACATCGTCATCCAGGACGCAGCTGCCCGAGCCGGCGCCAACCGCCTCCTGGCCCAGCGAGGAAGGATAAGTGCCGAGCTTGCCGGTGCGCTGCAGGGCGATTGCCCGGGCATCGAGCGCACGCACGCGCGACATGCTGCGGTAAAGGTCAAGCAGAGTTTCGTTACTTCGTGCGAAACCGGGAAGGTCGTTGGCGGCTCGCGCATTCTCGTCAAGAAATTGGAAAAACTCGATCTCGAACGAGGCACAGTGGCGCATATTTGCGCTCCTCTATTGCTCCCGGCTTTCGCAACTCGTGGGCCGGGAAGGATCCACACGGCGGCCTTATGAGCCTGATCCGGCTCGCTTTATTGGGGTGGGCCTGAGTTTGGCTCTGCCGCCTTTTCTGCGCGCAATTTTACGCCTTTTTGCGAGATTATTTTGTGCTTTCTTATTGAAAGATTTGGCGTTTTTTGTCGGCAAAGCCGATCGATTTGTAACGATCAAATCGAGATTTCGAAATTTGCCTGCCCGATTGCCGGGATCCGGTTCGATTCGCCGCACGGATTCCGCTGCATTTGGCGGCGGGGCCGAACACGCGGGGGCTTTTCCCGGCTCCGCCTCGGCTGTAGGGTGGCGCCGACAGCGACAGAAAAACGACCGGGAGGATGACGGCATGCGCGCCCTGATGACAGCAGTGTTCAGCCTACTGTTCGCGGCAGCCGCGACAAGCCAGGAGAACGGCGGCAAGTTCGAAGCGATCGACGTCTTTTCTTTGGAGTATGCGGCCGACCCGCAAATCTCGCCGGACGGCAGCCGGGTCGCCTACACCCGCATTACCATGGACATCATGGCCGACCGCCGCCGCGGCAATATCTGGGAAGTCGACGTTAGAAGCGGCGGGCATCGTCCGCTCCTCTCCGGCACCGCGCACTATTCATCGCCGCGCTGGTCGCCCGACGGAACGCGGCTCGCCTATATCTCGCGGGCCGAAGGCGCGGCGCAGATCTACGTACGCTGGGCTGACACCGGGCAGGTGGCACGGGTTACCGACGTGACCGCCGCCCCCGGCAGCCTCACCTGGTCGCCGGACGGCCGCTGGCTGGCCTTTACCCTGCATGTGCCGGCGGAGAGCACCTCCCCCGCCGCCATGCCGAAAAAGCCGGAAGGCGCGGAATGGGCGCCGCCGGTCACGTATATCGACAGGCTGATCTATCGCGGCGACGGCCAGGGATACCTGGAGCCCGGCTTCAGCCACGTCTTCGTCGCTCCCGCCGACGGCGGCACGGCGCGGCAGATCACCTCCGGGGATTTCGACCACGAGGGCCCGATCGCCTGGGCCGCCGACAGCGGCGCGGTCTTCGTCTCGGCCAACCGCCATAACGATAACGAACTGGATCCGCAGAACAGCGAGATCTACCGGATCTCGGTCGCCGACGGTGCGGTCACCGCGCTGACCGACCGGCACGGGCCGGACCAGGACCCCGCGATCTCTGCCGACGGCCGGCGCATCGCCTATCTCGGCTTCGACGACCGCTATCAGGGCTACCAGGTCACCGAGCTCTACGTGATGGACGCGGACGGTGGCAATAAGCGGTCGTTGACCTCCGGCCTCGACCGTTCCGCCGCCGCACCCATATGGCGGACAGACGGACGCGCCGTCTACTTCCTCTATAACGACCACGGGATCACCAAGCTGGCGCAGGCCACCCTTGCCGGCGATATCGAGGTGCTGGCCGAGCATATCGGCGGCACGGCGGCCGGCCGACCCTATGGCGGCGGCAGCTTCAGCGCTGCCGACAACAACGCCCTGGCCTTCAATATCACCGCACCCGACCATCCGGCCGACCTTGCGGTGCGCACGCGCCGCGGGCAGATCAAGCGGCTGACGCGGCTGAACGACGACCTCTTTGGCCACAAGGCGCTCGGCGAGGTCGAACGCATTATCTATGAGTCCTCGCTGGACGGACGCGAGATCGAGGGCTGGATCGTCAAGCCGCCGGGGTTCGATCCCGAACAGAGCTATCCGCTGATCCTCGAAATTCACGGCGGCCCCTTCGCCGATTACGGGCCCCGTTTCACCGCCGAGCTGCAATTGATGGCCGCCGCCGGCTATGTGGTGCTCTATACCAACCCGCGCGGCAGTTCGAGCTATGGCGAGGCGTTCGGCAACGCCATCCATCATGCCTATCCGGGCGGCGACTATGACGATCTCATGTCCGGCGTCGACGCGGTCATCGCGCGCGGCTATGTCGACCCCGACCAGCTCTTCGTGACCGGGGGCTCGGGCGGCGGCGTGCTGACCGCCTGGATCGTCGGCAAGACCGGCCGCTTCAAAGCCGCGGTCGTGGCCAAGCCAGTAATCAACTGGCAGAGCTTCACGCTCACGGCCGACAGCTACAATTTCTTCTACAAATATTGGTTCCCGGGCGCGCCTTGGGAGGTGCCGGAGCATTATTGGGCGCGCTCGCCCTTGTCTCTGGTCGGCAATGTGACGACGCCGACCCTGCTCCTAACCGGCGAAGCGGACTTCCGCACGCCGATCTCGGAGACCGAGCAATATTACCAGGCACTCAAACTGCGCAGCGTGGAAACCGCCATGGTACGCATTCCGGGGGCACCGCACGGCATTGCCGGCCGGCCCTCCAACCTGATCGCCAAGGTGGCCAATATCCTGGCCTGGTTCGAGCGCTACCGGGCGTCGGCCGCCGATTGAGCAGCCGCGCGATGGTGAAGGATGCTTGCCACGAACGCCGTTGATGCGGCCAGGAAGCTGATGGCGCAGACCGTGAGCCCGAGGATCATCAGGTTGTTCCATGGCAACTCCAGCTCTTCGCGCACGAAGTTGGCCTGCCAGGTTCGCCAATACCCTTCCCACAGCGCCGCAGCGAGCCAGACGGCCGCAGCAATTCGGCTTTGCCGGCGCCACAGAAGCACGCCGATCATAACGGCGCCGGCACTCAGCACGATGCCAAGCCCGGCGCGCGGAAGCTGCACACCGATGGCGGAAAAAATGTCCCCAGTCAGCACGATTAAGTTGAAAAAGCTCGGAGATTCGTTAGCGATAATGTGCTGATAAAGAATGTGAATGCCGATCAGAAAGATGAGGACGAGCGAAGCCCCCCTGATCAAGTTGACTTGCATGGACGCCCTCCCCGCTCAAAGCGGTTTTCCGGAATCTTACCCCGATAGCCGAGGCTAATTGTATCGGATCACAGGTGAATGCGAACCCGCCTTTCGCGCATTTTTTCGTGAACAGCGCTACAATGGCGTGTGAAGAAGCAGCTATTTCTTCTTGTTTCTAAAAAGAAAAGTGGCGCAATGGTCCGCATCGCCCTGAAGGCGAAGAACCGCAAAAAAACCACTCACCGAAGGAGTGGCCTGCGCCCCAAAGCCGGCTCATCTTGGTTCGCCGGAAGCGGGAACCCAGAGGGCGATGGGGGTCGGCCCTCTGGGACACGTGGAAGAGTAACCAGAGGTCACCTCCCGCGTTCGAATTCAGCTGAGCAATTAAGCTCCCCGCTTGAAGAATCACTATAACCTTTTGGTTGAGTGAGGTGAACCCCCTTTTTTCACCAACAGTTCAATTTATTGAATTCATAGTATTAATGCCTATGGTGGTAACCATACTTCGCGGCTGTGACGGCCATTTCCCTACGACCCCGGCGGCGGCATGGTCACGAGCAATCCCACATTGATCAGCGTAATGATACCCACGGCGACCATCAGCGCATCTTTCAGAGTGCGCGGTTTTCGCGTCGCCAGGCCTCTAACGCCGGCATAAAGCAGAGCCAAGGCGGCGGCCACGGCAAGTATCATCGCAATTTGGCCAAGGCTTCCCAGATGGCTCACGCGACCTCCCCTTCACCCTCGTCGAGCAGGCATTTGCGCAAGGCTCGCCGCCAGCCGGCAAGGTTCTTTTCGCGCTCCGCCGCCTCCATCGCTGGCTCGAACCTCCTGTCCAGCATCCAGAACTCGGAAATCTGGTCCGTCGATCCGTAGCAGCCGACCCCGAGCCCGGCCAGGAAGCCGGCGCCCAGCGCCGTCGTCTCGGTGACCTTGGGCCGGTCGACCGGCACGCCGATGGTATCGGCCAGGAATTGCGCGAACCAGTCGTTGGCGGCCATCCCGCCATCGATGCGGATCGCCTCCGGCCGCTCGCCGGAATCCGCGGCAACTGCGTCGATCAGGTCATGGGTCTGATAGGCGACCGCTTCCAGGGCCGCGCGGGCGAAATGGGCGCGCCCGGAGTTGCGGGTCATGCCGACAATGGTGCCGCGGGCGTTGGGGTTCCACTGGGGCGCGCCGAGGCCGGTAAAGGCGGGCACCAGATAAACGCCGTCATTGCCGTCTACCGACGCGGCGAGTGCGGCGGTCTCCGCCGACGCATCGACAATCTTCAGGCTATCACGGAGCCATTGGACGGTGGCCCCGGCCATGAAGATCGAGCCCTCGAGCGCGTAGGCCACCCGGCCGTCGATCTCGTAGGCCACGGTCGCCAGGAGTTTGTTTCGCGACGTCGCGACCTCACCGCCGGTATTCTGCAGCAGGAAGCAGCCCGTGCCGTAAGTGCTCTTGATCGACCCCGGTGCGAAACAGCCCTGGCCGATGGCCGCCGCCTGCTGGTCCCCCGCGATCCCGGCGATCGGGAGCTCCGCCCCGAACAAATCCGACACGCAGGTGCCGAATTCCCCGGCGCTCGGCAGCACTTCCGGCAATACGGCCGCCGGCACGCCGATCAGCTCCAAAAGCTCGTCCGACCAGTCCCGGGCATGGATATCGAACAGCATCGTCCGCGAGGCGTTGGTGATGTCCGTGGCGTGGCGGCCACCTGTCAAGCGGTACAAAAGGTAGGAATCCACCGTCCCGAAGGCGAGCCCGCCCGCTGCCGCCCGCTCCTTGAGCGCATCATCCTGGTTCAGGATCCACGCCACTTTGGTGGCGGAGAAATAGGGATCCAGCAAAAGCCCGGTCTTGGCTGTGACCATGGCCTCGTGGCCGCCGGCCTTGAGCGCGGCGCAAGCATCTGCGGTGCGCCGGTCCTGCCACACGATGGCGCGGTGCACCGGCGCGCCGGTCGCCCGGTCCCAAAGCACGGTGGTTTCGCGCTGGTTGGTGATGCCGATGGCAAGCGGCTTTCGGCTGGCCCCGGCCTCCCGGTCGATTACCGCGCGGCAACAGGCGATGGTGGCCGACCAGATCTCCTCCGCATCATGCTCCACCCAGCCTGGCGCCGGGTAGTGCTGCTCGAGCTCAACCTGATGGCTCGAACGCAGCTCGCCGTCCAAGCCGAAGGCAATGGCCCGCGTACTCGTGGTGCCTTGATCGATCGTCAGCAGAAATCCCGATTCGGCCATGGTCGCTCCCCGGCAAGACGCTCAGTCTTGCCAAAGGCAGCGAGATTTCAAGGAGAGAATTGAGGGCGGGCCTTATTCAGGCAGCGGAAATGCGCCCTGGCCGGCCGCGACCGTGGAGCACTCCAATTCGTCGGCGCGCATTGCTTCGCAGGCCGCAAGTGCGGCGCCGCCGTCTTGAAAGCCGTCGAGCTGCAGGCGATACAGCGTACGCTCGCCAACCTCGACCGGCTGAAGAACCGGCGTTCGGCCTTCCAAGACCCCGGGGTGATCGCCGGACAGGATCGCCCAGCCGCGTTGGGCCCGGCTTAGCGAGCTGAAAGCTGCGATCTGGATGCGGTAGCCATCGGCCGCAAGCGGCTCTTCCGTCGGCAGCGCTTCGTCAACAGCGGCAACTCCTGGCGCCACAAGAGGGTTTGCATCGTCTTCGGGCGGCGGCACCTCGGCCACGGCGGGTTGAACCCGGCTGTCTGCCGATGCCGCTTCGCGGCCAATCTGAATGACTTCGGCGCCGACCTTGTCATCAGCGCCCGTGGCACTGGGCAAGTCGATGGATTTTTCCGGCTCGCGTGCCGCCGGCCGGGGCGCTGGCGGCGCGGCCGCAGCCGTTCGCAGGATGGGAAGCCGCCCCAAATGGATCGCGGCCGCGCGGTCGCTGCCTTGGAGCGAACGCATGCGGTCGAACTTCACCATCATGGCGCGCACCTGATCCGGATCCATGTTGAAACCAAGCAGCCGCTCGGCGGCCGCGGCCTGATCCGACATCGCGTAGATCAGCGCCAGGCTGATCCGCGCCTGGTTCCGCTCGGTCGGATGATTGAC
>JAKSBY010000562.1 GCA_022360855.1 Sphingomonadales bacterium
CCCGTCATCGGCCGGCGGATTGTCGAGCGTCGCAAGAACGCCGGAGACGATATCGTCGATATACGTGAAGTCACGGCGCATGTCGCCGTGATTGAACACGTGAATCGGCCTGCCGCCGTAGATCGCTTCGGTGAAGATCCAAAGCGCCATATCGGGCCGGCCCCATGGGCCGTAGACGGTGAAAAACCTGAGACCGGTTTGCGGGATGCGGTACAGATGGCTGTAGCAGTGACTCATCAGCTCGTCCGCCTTTTTCGTCGCCGCATAAAGCGAAATCGGATTGTCCACGCGGTCGGTCACAGAAAACGGCAGCTCCGTATTGCCGCCGTAAACCGAACTCGAACTGGCGTAAACCAGATGCTTGAAGTCCGACCGGTGCCGGCAGAGCTCGAGAAAGCTCAGATGGCCATCGAGGTTTGATTTGGCATAAGCAAAAGGGTTGGTCAGCGAATAGCGAACGCCGGCCTGGGCGCCGAGATGAACGACCCGGTCGAAGTCGAGGCCTTCGGCCAGATCCGCCAATGCCTCGAAGTCCGAGAAATCGAGCTTGCAGAATCTAAAGCCCGGCAGATCCTCCAACTCGGCGAGCCGGGCTTCCTTCAATCCGACCGAATAATAGTCGTTGAGATTGTCGATCCCGACAACCTCTTCTCCGCGGCCAAGCAGGGCGCGGGTGACATGAAATCCGATGAATCCGGCCACCCCGGTTACGATGACCGCCATTCACTGCTCCTCTCAGTTGAAGTCAACAAGACACCTACCCGATTGTGTGACCCAGAGGGCCTTTACATTGTACTAATTGCATGCGATGACGCCTAGCCAAGCTGGGCCTGCCTAACCGAGCGGTGCGTTCATTTCAAGCATTGCCAGCCCAATTCAGGCGTTTCATTTTGTGTCTCGGCAATGCTTACGGCTGCCGGCCGGTGCGCAAGGGTTTTTTCTCCGGCGCGCCAGTTGCGGGCCCTGCGATCTGTAAGCAATTAAAGAGTTCAGGCAACGATGACCTTGGATACGGCGTTAGGGGCGGAATTACTGGTCGCCGCCCTTATTGGCTGTCTGTCGCTTCCCATATGCTACTGGGCTTTTCCGTTAGGTCGCACGCTCCGCGTATTGGACTATCCCGACCCCGTCGGCGGCCGCAAACGCCACGCCGAGGTTACGCCGCTCACAGGCGGTCTTGCGGTGATGTTGCCGACCACGGTCGTGGTGGCGACCAATACAGAGATCGCGATGCTACCCAGCGCCTCCGAATTCCTGCTGATCACCGTCGGCTTTCTGCTGCTCGGGTTTATCGACGATCGCCAGCATATCCGTCCCGCCTATCGGCTGTCGGGAGCCGCGATACTCTGCTGGATCGCGGCCTATTGGGCGCCGAGCCTGGAGATCAGCTTCCTTCATTTCAGCTTTCTCGGGCAAACCCTGTTTCTCGACAACTGGAGCATGGTCTTTACCGTTCTATGCCTTGTGGGGCTGCAGAATGCGGTGAACATGGCCGACGGCAAGAACGGACTTGTGATCGGCCTTTGCCTGATCTGGTGCGTGCTTTTTCTGATTTACGCACCGCCTCCTTTGTTTCCGCTGCTGACCGCTCTGATCGTGGCGCTGGCGATTGCGCTGGTCTTTAACCTGCAGGGCAAACTCTTCCTGGGCGACGCGGGAAGCTACTCTCTGAGCGTCTTGATGGGCGCGCTCGGCGTCTATGTTTACAACGTCAATTTCACCAACGTGCCGGCGGACATGGTGGCGTTGTGGTTTCTGATCCCGGTGCTGGACTGTCTGCGCCTGATCATCAGCCGGGTTCTGCGCGGCCGGTCCCCGTTCGATGGCGATCGGGACCATCTGCACCATTTCATTGCCGCAGCGGTGCCCTGGCGCTACGGCCTGGTCTTCTATCTGGCGCTGGTTGGCCTGCCAGCGCTCTTCGCCGCGCTGGCGCCCGAGTTGAGCTTGCTCTGGATGCTGATGGCGGCTGCTGTTTATGCCATCGTCTATACGGTGCTGAGCCGCCGTCTCTCGACATCGCGCGCACTCGTTTGACGGCCCGGGCCACGGCCGAAGTCTTTTGCATTTTGCGGGCTAATGTGGTTACTTGCCGGCCGCCCGGATGGGGCGTAGCCAAGCGGTAAGGCAACGGGTTTTGATCCCGTGATTCGCAGGTTCGAATCCTGCCGCCCCAGCCAACTCCCAGCCTCTATTCCGCCGCGACCCGGCTCGCGCATTGCTCCGCGTTCAGATAGGCGTTGTGGTCGTGCATCAGTGCGCCGTCTGGCAGCGCCTCCCAGAGCGGGCCGAGGGCCGATTTGATGCCGTTTGTATAAAACTCCGGGATGTCCCGGTGCTCGCCTTCGAAGAAGCCCCGCAGATGCGCGTTGTCGCTGAGCATGCGGCCGATGCCCGCCTGGTATTTGGCACGGCTCGAAGTGCCGGCGCGCACCAGGTTGAGCCATTTGGCGGTCCACGGCGAGTTGACGCGGAATCGCTTCACCATACGCGGCACCGAGAGCGTGTAATGGGTCAAGTCGGCGACCAGCCGGTAGAACTCCGGCCAGTCA
>JAKSBY010000423.1 GCA_022360855.1 Sphingomonadales bacterium
CGCCGACAGGCAATCCGTCGTAGCGCACGGTCATGCTCGGCGGCATGCCGGCCCATTCGAAATCGCATCGCAGACGCTCGCCGGCATCATATTGCGCCTGGGTGATGAGGACGCGCCCGTCGCGCCCGCGCCTGCCCACCAGTCGGCCGAGCGGCGATTCGCAAAGATTCTTGCCGACCCGCTGTCGTCGCCCGCCGTCTTCAACCTGCGCGGAAATGGGCCTTTGATGCTGCGCGCCGAATCGCTCTTTCAGCCGCTGCCCGCTCCGGGCGCGCCGCCCGCGCCCGCCAGGCCCTTCCATGCGCGCCAGATAATGCGGGGCGATATCGCTTGCACGGTAGCGGCTTTCGCTTTCCGCGACGATGAGGTCCTTTGCCTTCAGAAGCCCGAATACCGTCGCAGGCACCTTCAGCGTTCCCACCAATGCCCCGCCGTCGGTCTTTGAGTGGGCCGGAACGCCGGCGGCCATCTTTTTTAGAACCCGCCGGCCAAATGACGATAGTTCTTGCATCATCGCCCCCATCTAGTAAGTAAGCCATCGTCCTTCGTATAGAACCAAATGGGTTATATCAAATTTAACCTGAAGGGCAAATTGTTTTCAGGGAATAAAAATTTTGGTAAAAGGACAGTGATCGAACATGAGTGCGATCCAAGCTGACGGAGGCTGATATGATTCGCTCGCGTTTGCGCGAAATTCGGAAACAGAAGGGCCTGACCCTGCAGCAGGTTGCGGAACGCATTCGCCCCGAGCCAACAACCGCACAGACGATCGGACGCCTCGAGACCGGCATGCGTACGCTTTCCGTCGAGTGGGTCGAGCGGATTGCCGACGCCCTGGGCTGCGAGGCCGCGGAGCTGCTGGCGCTGCCCGAAGAAGGCGATCTTCCGGTCACCGGGGCTGCCGGCGCCGACGGCGAGGTCTCCAAAAAGGCGTCGGGAACGCTGGCCTTGCGACTCGCCGCCCGCGACGCCATCGTGGTTCGGATTGCCGCCAATCTCGGCCCCTACGCGGCCGGCGATCTGGTTGTTTGCGATCGAGATATCGCTGAAACCCGTGAGAGCTGGGAAGGCAGGGATTGCCTGGTCGAAGATACCGATGGCCGGCGCTTTTTTGCCAAACCCGTTGCCGGCGAGCGCGAAGGGCGCGTCAGCCTGGTGCCGATCGCAAACGACAAGGCGGTGCTTCGCGATGTGGAAGTTGCATGGATCGCGCCCGCTGTTAGTCTGGTTAGAGATTTGGCATCCGGGTAACTCCCTGACCTGACCGAGGAGCCGCAATGCTGAAGTCACGCGCGATCTACGAGTCCGAGCACGAGATGTTTCGGGATTCGATTCGCAAATTCTTCGAACGCGAACTCCATCCGAACAAGGAAAGCTGGGACGAGGCCGGCGTCGTGCCTAAGGAATTCTGGCGTAAGGCGGGCGACGCCGGCCTCTTGTGCCCGAATGTGCCGGAGGACTATGGCGGGCCCGGAGGCGACTACCGTTATCTGGCGGTGATCGACGAAGAGCTTGCCTATGCGGGGACTTCGGGCCCCGGTTTCCCGGTTCATTCCGATATCGTCGCCCCCTACATCCTGAAATACGGCTCCGAGGAGCAGAAGCGGACTTGGCTGCCCAAGATGGTCTCGGGCGAAGCCATCGGCGCCATCGCCATGACCGAACCCGGAACGGGCAGCGACCTGCAGGGCGTGAAAACGACGGCGGTGCGCGACGGCAACCATTACGTCGTCAACGGCTCGAAGACTTTCATCACCAACGGCCAGAACGCCGACATCGTCATCGTCGTCGCCAAGACCGATTCTTCGGCGGGCGCGAAGGGCGTGAGTCTGATCCTGGTGGAAGCCGACCGCGAAGGCTTCTCACGCGGCCGCAATCTCGACAAGATCGGCCAAAAGGCGGCGGACACCTCCGAGCTCTTCTTCGAAGACGTCCGCGTGCCGATCACCAACTGCATCGGCGAGGAAGGCCAGGGATTCGTCTACCTCATGCAGGAATTGCCGCAGGAGCGGCTGACCATCGCCGTCGGCGCCGCGGCGGCCGCGCAGCTCGCCTTCGACATTACCGTCGATTACGTCAAGGAACGCCACGCCTTCGGCAAGCCCATCGCCGCCTTTCAGAATACGCGCTTCAAGCTGGCCGAGATGAAGACCGAGATCGCCGTGGGCTGGGCTTATGTGGACGAATGCATCGGCAAGCATATCCGCGGCGAACTCGACGCCACCGAAGGCGCGATGGCGAAGCTCTGGCTCACCGAGATGCAATGCCGCGTCGTCGATCAATGCCTTCAGCTTCATGGCGGCTACGGCTATATGACCGAATACCCGATCTCGAACCTCTATGTAGATGCCCGGGTACAGCGGATTTATGGCGGCACCTCCGAGATCATGAAAGAACTGATCTCCCGATCGATATAGGATTTCTGTTCCCGGCGCCGGCCGGAAAGGCAAACGCAGATGGCCCGACAAAAAGTGATCCTCAAGGCGGAGCTCAGCCGGGGCACGTTCTATTGGGTTGCCGAGGTCGATGCCGACACCGAAGAGGAAGCGGTGGTTGCCGCCGAGAACCTGTTCCTGAGCGAAGTCGAACGGGCCGA
>JAKSBY010000720.1 GCA_022360855.1 Sphingomonadales bacterium
CGGGATCTGGTCAAACAGCGTCCGCATATCGCCGAGATGGCAGATCGGCACACCGACCTTGCCGACCTCGCCACGGGCCAGCGCATGGTCGGAATCGTAGCCGGTCTGCGTCGGCAGGTCGAAGGCGACCGAAAGCCCGGTTTGGCCGCGCGCCAGATTGGTGCGGTAGAGTGCGTTGGAGGCGGCGGCGCTGGAATGCCCCGAATAGGTGCGGAAAATCCAGGGCCGGTCGCGCTCCGTTGCGCGCAACGCACTTGAATCTTTGCTATCTTTGCGCATTTCTTCCGAGATTCGCATGAAGATTACTGAAATGGTCCAGGTCTGGTAATAAACAGCTATTGTGCATCGCACAAAATTCTGGCATTGTCCAGCCCGGCTTTTTTGGCACTGCGGCAAAAAAGCTGCGACCGTTAGGCAATGATATAGAAAAAAGCGTTAAATTTCGCGTGAGATGGAGGGCGCGCGGTATCGAGCGCTGAGCGACATAGGAAACGACCTCATGGAAACCACCACCGAAGAGCGCGTTTTAGACAATCCGGCCCCGAAGAAAGATCTTTACGAGGTCGGCGAGATCCCGCCCCTGGGCCATGTGCCCAAGGAGATGTACGCCTGGGCCATCCGCCGCGAGCGCCATGGCCCGCCCGAGGAGTCCATGCAGGTGGAGGTGGTGCCGACGCCCGAGCTGGACTCGGACGAGGTGCTGGTTTTGGTGATGGCCGCCGGCGTCAATTACAACGGCGTGTGGGCCGGCCTCGGCGTTCCCATCTCGCCTTTTGACGTGCACAAGGCCGAGTACCATATCGCCGGCTCCGACGCGTCGGGCGTCGTTTATGCGGTGGGCAGCCGGGTCAAGCGCTTCAAGGTCGGCGACGAGGTCGTGGTGCACTGCAACCAGGACGACGGCGACGACGAGGAATGCAATGGCGGCGATCCGATGTATTCGTCTTCGCAGCGCATCTGGGGCTACGAGACGCCGGACGGTTCCTTCGCCCAATTCTGCAAGGTGCAGTCACGCCAGCTCATGCCGCGGCCGCGGCATCTCACCTGGGAGGAGTCCGCCTGTTATACGCTGACATTGGCGACCGCATACCGCATGCTGTTCGGCCACCGCCCGCATATCCTGAAGCCCGGCCACAACGTGCTGATCTGGGGCGCCTCGGGCGGCCTCGGCTCCATGGCAATCCAACTCGTGGCCACCGCCGGCGCCAACGCCATCGGCATCATCTCAGACGAATCCAAGCGCGATTTCGTCATGTCCCTGGGCGCCAAGGGCGTCATCAACCGCAAGGATTTCGACTGCTGGGGCCAGCTGCCGCCGGTCGGCGAGACGAAGGAATTCGCGGACTATATGAAAAAATGCCGCGAATTCGGCAAGGCCATCTGGGCGATCACCGGCAAGGGCAACGATGTGGACGTAGTGTTCGAGCACCCGGGCGAGGCGACCTTCCCGGTCTCCTGCTTTGTGGTCAAGCGCGGCGGCATGGTGGTGTTCTGCGCCGGCACCACGGGCTACAACCTGACCATGGACGCGCGCTTCGTGTGGATGCGGCAAAAGCGCATCCA
>JAKSBY010000805.1 GCA_022360855.1 Sphingomonadales bacterium
ACCGCTTCCTTAGCCGCTCCGGTGGGTTGGCCGTGCGGGGGGCTCGCCAATGACCCCGATGGACCGCGAGGCGCCGTTGATCATGCTCGCGGCCGGCGGCACCGGCGGCCACATGATCCCCGCCCATGCGCTGGCCGAGGAACTGAAATCGCGCGGCTACCGGCTGGC
This sequence comes from Sphingomonadales bacterium, assembly GCA_022360855.1. Classification (GTDB taxonomy): domain Bacteria; phylum Pseudomonadota; class Alphaproteobacteria; order Sphingomonadales; family JAKSBY01; genus JAKSBY01. Next base: position 169 of record JAKSBY010000805.1, read on the forward strand.
GCTGATCACCGACGAGCGCGGTACCGGCTATCCGGGGGTTCTCGAAGGCATTCAGCACTACGTAATCGAGGCCGGCACGGTCACTCGCGGCGGCCTGATCGCCCGTATCCGGGGTCTGCGCCGGCTCCAGGCCGGCCGCAAGGCGGCCAAAACGGCGCTCGAAGCGACACGGCCCGCCGTCGTGGTCGGCTTTGGCGGCTATCCGGCCCTGCCCACGCTGATGGCGGCCTCGAAGCTCGGTATCCGCAGCTGCATCCACGAACAGAATGCCGTGCTCGGCCGCGTCAACCGGCTGCTGGCCGGCTCGGCGTATCTGGTAACGACGTCATTCGAGCAGACGGCGCGGCTCCCCGACAAGGTCAGGACCGCGCTCACCGGGACACCGGTGCGCCGGGACATTCGGCGGCTCGCCGGCGAGCCCTACCCGGTCGTCGGGACGGACCGGCTGCTGCGCATCCTGATCGTTGGCGGCAGCCAGGGCGCCCGCATCCTGGGCGACGTCGTGCCGGCGGCCATCTCGCTCCTGCCGCGCGCGGCACAGCGCCGGTTGCAGGTCACCCAGCAATGCCGGCCCGAGGATCTCGACCGGGTGCGGAAGACCTATGCGGATGCCGGCGTTGCCGCCGAGCTGGCGACCTATTTCCAGGATCTGCCGGAGCGCTTGCGCTGGACGCATCTTGTCATCGTCCGGGCCGGCGCGTCGACCCTGGCCGAGCTGACCGTGGTCGGCCGGCCGGCTATCCTCGTGCCGCTTGCCATTGCCACCGACGATCACCAGGCCGCCAACGCCGAAGAGCTGAAGCGGGCCGGCGGCGCCTGGGTCATCCCGGAGCAGGACTTTACCGCCGCGGCGCTCGCCAAGCGGCTGCAGCGGCTCGCCAACGATCCCAAGAGCCTGGAGGACGCCGCCGCGGCCTGCGCGGCGCTTGGCCGTCCCGAGGCGGCGGAGCGGCTGGCCGACAGGGTCGAGACACTGATGCAGGCGGCGCCGGGCATGCGCGCAGTCGGTGGCGCTGCCGAGGCGCATGCCCAGACACGCGCCGAGCCCCGGTTCCCCGACGGCCCGCTCGAAAGGGTGACGCCATGAGAATGGTCCCCTTCGATATCGGCACCATCCATTTCGTCGGCATCGGCGGCATCGGCATGAGCGGCATCGCCGAGGTGCTGCATAATCTGGGCTATGCCGTGCAGGGCAGCGACATCTCCGCCAGCGCCAACGTTTTGCGCATGCGCGATCTCGGCATCGAGGTCGCCATCGGGCATGCCGCCGAGAATGTCGCCGACGCCGGCGTCGTCGTCGTCTCATCGGCCATCAGGGGCGAAAACCCCGAAGTCGCCGCCGCGCGCGAGGCGCATATCCCGGTCGTCCGCCGCGCCGAGATGCTGGCCGAGCTGATGCGCCTGAAATGGTGCGTCTCGGTCGCCGGTACGCACGGCAAGACCACGGTCACCTCCATGGTCGCCGCGGTGCTGGAGCAAGCGGGCCTCGACCCGACCGTCATCAATGGCGGCATCATCAACGCCTACGGCACTAACGCCCGGCTCGGCGCCGGCGACTGGATGGTCGTCGAAGCCGACGAATCCGACGGCACCTTCGTCAAGCTGCCGGCGACCATTGCCGTGGTCACCAATATGGACCCCGAGCATCTCGATTTTTACGGCGATTTCGACGCGGTGCGCAGCGCGTTTCTCACCTTTGTCGAGAACGTCCCCTTCTACGGTGCCGCCGTGATGTGCATCGATCACGCGGAAGTGCAGTCGCTGATCGCCCGGGTCATGGACCGCAAGGTGATCTCCTACGGGCTTTCTCCCCAAGCCGACGTGCGCGCCGAGAACATCACATTTGCCGAGGGCGCCGCGCGGTTCGACGTTGTCGTGGCCGAGCG
>JAKSBY010000196.1 GCA_022360855.1 Sphingomonadales bacterium
GCCTCGCCGAGGAGATCGAGCGCCTGTGACCCAGCCCGACAAGGCCGCCCAATATGCCCAGGCCGCGCGGGACATCCGCGCCGTCCTCGACGGCGAGCCCGACCGCACCGCCCGCATGGCCACGGTGGCGTCGATGCTCACTCAGGCCTTTGAGCACTACTTCTGGGCCGGCTTCTATGTGGTCGATCCCGAAAGGCCCGGCGAGCTCGTGGTCGGGCCCTATCAGGGCACGTTGGGCTGTTTGCGCATCACCTTCGGCAGGGGTGTTTGCGGAACCGCCGCGGCGGAAAAGCAGACCGTCATCGTTGAGGATGTGCACGCCTTTGACGGCCACATCGCCTGCGACTCCCGCTCCAACTCCGAGATCGTGGTGCCCGTGCTCGATGGGGCCGGCGAGCTGATCGCCGTGTTCGACGTGGACTCCACCGAATTCGCCGCCTTCGACGAGGCCGATCGCGCCGGGCTGGAGGGCATCATGACGGAGATCTTCGGCGGCTGAACTGGTCCCACACTTGCGCATCCGGGCCGGGCTCCCCATCTCTACATCTGGAACGGCGCCATATCTTGCCGCCGTTTCTGGGAGAGGAGGGGAGAAATGACGGTTTTCGAGATGGTGTTCGGCATCGTGCTGGTCACCACCCTTGCCGGGCTTTACAGCAAACATCTCAAACACAAGGAGCGCCGCGCCGAGATGGCCGGCGGCGGCGATGTGGCCGCAGAAGAAGATCAGAGCGACGACGTCAAGGCCGCACGCATCGCCGAATTGGAGGAGCGCATCCGCGTCCTCGAGCGCATCGTCACCGACAAATCCAGACGCGTCGCCGAAGAAATCGACGAACTTTAGATCGGAATGAGTTTAGGTTGAAACAGCTCCTCCGTCATTGCGAGGAGCGCCAGCGACGTGGCAATCCAGAGATGCCGGGGCCCACGCTCCCCTGGATTGCTTCGCTGCGCTCGCAATGACGAGTCAACCTGAACTCATTCGGCTCTAGGCCGGCACCACGCGACGCCTGATCCGGGCGTACCAGCCCCCAACGGTCGCCTTCATCGGCCGCCAGAGCACGACGGTGAAAATGGCTGCCGAGATCGCAATCCCGACAAGCCAGGGCGGGAATCTGCCTATGGAGGAGTCAATCATGGCTTCGGGATGTATCTGAACCCATACCGCCTCGCCAGCCAGATACACAGCAATTCCAAAATTGAGCAGCCAGACGGGCAGGATGGCAACTTTGGGAAAGGCGGCCGGCAGGACAAAAACGATAAAGATCACGAGAAGAGACAGAAGGATAGTAAACTCCAGCGGCATTGGAGTTTCAGTAGCGATACTCACATACAGGAACAGCGCGCCGAAGAAATAGACGAATGGCGCTTCGGAAAAAAAGCTGCC
>JAKSBY010000626.1 GCA_022360855.1 Sphingomonadales bacterium
CTGTTCCACGACCTCGCCTATGGCGTCCGCCTGGACTCGACGGTCAGGACCGACGGTCTGGTCTTCCTGGTTCACGCGCTGAGCCGCGAGGCCGACCGCCTCTACCGCCTGCGCTACGGCAGAGAGCCCAACTACGGCTGACCCCTGGGCCCAACGACAATTAGGCCAAGCCCGTCATTGCGAGAAGCGCCAGTGACGCGGCAATCCCCTTAAGTACCAGGTACTTTGGCGTCTTAAGTACCTGGTACTTAAGACCACTCCCCCATCAAGGGGGAGGGAAACCTGCGTCATTGCGCGAAGCGTCAGGATAGCTGGACCCTATGGCTCCCGGCCATCGAGACGACCGCGTCGTCGGAGGTGACGGTGAAGGCTTTGTCGAGGATGGTATCGACATAGTGGAACCGGCCGGTCAGTGACTCGGCCGTCGCCGTTACCTCCAGGTATCCCCGGCGTTTGGCGTCGAAGTATTTGAGGTTCGGGTTGCGCGCCATGTAGGCGGCTTCGAGCGTGGCCGAGTCCACGGGCACATAGGCTTCCAGCCCGGCCGAGGTGACCGACGGCGTGGCCAGCTCGACCGCCACCGGGTCCGCGTCCGGCCCGACCTCGAAGGCCCAGGCATTGTGGCTGTCGCCGGTGAGGATGACGGCGTTATTGGCGTGTTCGGCGAGCACATCCAGCAATCGCTGGCGGGCGACGGGATAGGCGCCCCATTTGTCCATACTGCGCGGAAAGCCGAGCTTGGAAAGCTGCGCCGCATTTTGGATGGCCTGGGCGACGTTTTCAGGGACCGCGTCCAGGTCGATGTCCAGGTCGGTCGGCGAAAAGTGGTCGGCGAAGATGATCTGCTGGCCGATGAGCTGCCAGGGCTGGCCCCGCTCCTTGGAGCCGACCAGGGCTTCGGCGGCCCACGCCTCCTGCGCCGGCCCGAGCATATTGCGCGCCGGATCGTTCAGCACCTGGGCACGGAAGTCCTCCGGCGCCATGCCGGCCCGCAACGCCTCGTAGCTCGCCTGCCGGTCACGGCCGATCAGCCGCGTATCGAGCATGACGAGCCGCGCGAGATCGCCGAAATCGAAGCTGCGGTAGATGCGGCCGGCCTCGCCCGGAACGGCGCGGATCGGCAGCCACTCGAAATAGGCCTGCAGCGCCGCCGCGCGCCGTGCCACCCAGTCGCCGTCCTCTTCATGATGGTTCTCGGCGCCGTCCCTCCAGGCGTCGTTGGCGATCTCGTGATCGTCCCACACGCAGATGAAGGGGTGCCGGGCATGCGCGGCCTGAAGATCGGGATCGCGCCGATAGACGCCGTAGCGGGCCCGGTAATCGTCGACCGTGAGCAACTCGCCCTCGGGCTCGATGACCCGCCCGAGCGCGATGGCCTGGTCGGATTTGTAGGTGTCTTTGTCGTATTCGTAGATGTAGTCGCCGAGATGGATCACCGCCGCGATGTCGTCGCGTTCCGACAGGGCCCGGTACACGTTATAGAAGCCGTGCGGATAGCTGGAGCAGGAGACGACCGCCAACGACAGCGAGTCCACGGCCCCCTCCGGCAGGGTGCGCGTCGCGCCCGCCGGGCTGAGCTGATCGCCGACCCTGAAACGGTAGGCGTAGCCGCGTCCCGGTTGCAGGCCGGCCGCGTCCACCTTCACCGTGTAGTCCGCTGCGGCGCTGGCCTCGGCGCTGCCCTTGGCGACGATGCGCGCGAAGCTGTCGTCCTCCGCCACCTCCCACCGCACCGGGACGATGGCGGGCGGCGCCTCGTCCGGAGAAACGACGGGCGCGGCGCGGGTCCACAAGATCACCCGGTCGGCCAGCGGATCACCGCTCGCCACGCCATGGTCGTAGGCGACTTTCGGCGGCTTTTCGCAGCTCGCCAGCGGCAGCGCAGCCGACGCCGCCGCGCCCGCAATGATATCCCGCCGGGTAATCCTGAATTTTGCCATGCTCACCCCCCTCAAAAGCGGCCCGAAACCTCGATACCATAAAACCGCGGCGGACCGGCGATAAAGGTCGGCGTTCCGAAGATAGTATCGCTGTTGTCGGCGTCGATGATAAAGTCTTCGTTGGTGACATAGATGACAAAGCCGCTGCCTACACCGGTTTTGTGACAGTTGGGTTGGAATTATCGCGACAGATATGTGACGGAGGAATCGCCGCTTGGACCCGCTTATCCTGGTCGGATCGATCGCCGGAATCGCGCTCATGGTCGCGGTCAATTGGGCGCTTTTGCGCGGCCGGACGCCGGCGCGCCTGACGGCGGACGCGGTTGCCGAGCGCCTGGCCGCTGATTTCATCGGTTACGAGGCCCACGACATTACCTTTGCCAATGGCGGCAAGGCCGCACTCGCCCGCAGCCGCGACGGGAGGGGCATCGCCCTGACGATTTTGATGGGCGATCGGATGATCACCCGGCTCCTGAGCCCGGGAGTCCTGCGGAGTGTGTCGGCCCACGGCAACGCCAGCTTGCGAATCCGCTTCGAGGACTTTACCTTGCCCGCCGCCAGCCTCACCTTCGATGACGCCGAAACCGGCCGAAAATGGGCCGAGGCACTGGCCGACCTGGCGAGAGACTGAAGAGAAGACCGGCATGGACCTGCCCGATCCCGTAACCCTGGCGATCCCTGCCTTCGTGATCCTGATCATCGCGGAGATGGTCTACGCACGCATCACCCGCAAGGCCGCGTTCGAGGTCAAGGATTCGGCAACCAGCCTGATCATGGGGCTCGGCAGCCAGCTGGCCGGCGCGGCCATGAATGGCGCGGTAATCGCCATCGGCTTTTACCTATGGCAGAATTTTCGGCTGTTCGATATCGGCTGGGCGATTTGGGCCTTTGTCGTCGCGTTCCTGCTGGAGGACCTGGCCTATTACGTGTTTCACCGCATGGCCCACCGGGTGCGCTGGTTCTGGGCGAGCCACGTGATCCACCACTCCTCGCAGCACTACAACCTGACCACGGCGCTGCGGCAGACCTGGACCGGCTTCTTCTCCATCGCCTTCGCCTTTCGGCTGCCGCTCTTCGTCATCGGCTTCCACCCTTTGATGATCGCCTTCGTCAAAGGACTCAACCTGGTCTACCAGTTCTGGATCCATACCGAGGCGATCAACAAATGCCCGCGCTGGTTCGAGGCGGTCTTCAACACGCCGAGCCATCACCGGGTGCACCACGCCACCAACCCGCGCTATCTGGACGCCAACTATGCCGGCACGCTGATTGTCTGGGACAAGATGTTCGGCACCTTCGTGCCCGAGCTGGCGGAAGACCCGCCGCGCTACGGCATCGTCAAGAATCTCGGCACCTTCAATCCCCTGAAGGTGGCGTTCCACGAATGGGTCGGCATCGCCAAGGACCTCTGGGCGGCCAAGTCGTGGCGCGAACGCGCCGGCTATTTCCTCGGCCCGCCCGGCTGGAGCCCCGACGGCTCCCGCCAGACCTCGGACTCCATCAAGGCCGAATGGCGCGCGGCGGTCGATAAGGTGCCCGCAGAGTAGTGCACTTTTTTCATACCTCTCTTGTAATGTGAATTTTTTTCACGTATATTATCTACAGGTAGTTGGTCAAGAGAGAATATACCGATGACTGAAAAGGCCTATTGGTTGCCACAGCGCATGGTGCTCTGGCGCGGACAATTGGCGGACGCACTTGGTGTCAGGTCTGTGACGCAGCAGCGAGCGGCCGAACTTTTGGATGTCTCGCGGCGTCAGATCATTAATTGGGAAACCGGCAGATCGCCGATCAACCGCCGGGTTGCATTAGCCTGTAATTTCATTCGCCAAAACGCTCGTAGGCTGAGTCCAGTGCTGGGAGTCGACTTTTCTAAAACCGACGAGTTGGCAAGATCATTGGAAAGTGTAGAACGCGTTCAAATGCTTGTTAACGAGTCCCAGAGCGACCCTGACCTCCTGCAACCCGCAGCGGGCCTCAATGCGCCGGACATCAGTTACTACAAGCCAGACGTGGGAATTCAAGGTCCGCAAACACCCGATGAGGAATACTCGCCCGACTTGGCCAATATTTCGAAGAAGTATTGAGGTTCTTGCTCCTTGCCCACTTCTACACTCATTTTCACAACCCTGAATTCGCCCTCGTAGAGTTCGTCTCCGCCGCGCACGGAAATTCTAACGACCAAACTTAGTTTTTGCTTGTGTTCCGATGCCCTTAAGAACCTTTCCCGGTGAGCAAATTCAATGAATGCCGTTCCGCTGATTCGAAGACCCACCCCGCTTTCTTCAGAAACTCTACATTTGTGAAGTCCGACCAAGGTCTTTGTGCGACCCGTGGTGTCAACAAACGCGATACTGGCTGACCCAGCCATAGTTTCACCCCATCCCAACTTGGCCGGCCAAGCAGGTAGCCAAAACGCTCAGAAATGCGGCAAAAAATGCTGCATACAGCCAGCGCCAAAAATTCCTCCGGCTAATTTCCGCCCTTAGCAATTCCTCCGCAGGACGTATCCCTTGAAAATCGTGAGTGCTCAGGATGAGTCTAATGTTGCGGCGTGGTTGGTGCCTTAGCCAGACGCGCGAATCTGATCCTTCCTCCGGGTAGAAGACCTTCTTCCTATAAAGCTCCACCAATTCAGCATAGTCGTCTGGCACCGTCTACCCCCATCGCCCATCCTTTCGTCATAAGTCCTACCTAGAAATGACTGCGAAGCCTAGCTCGCCTCACCACCTCCCTCCCGCTCGCGCAGGTAGTCTCTGAAATCCAGCCCGCCGCCGAGCGCGAGGCCGAGGACGCCGCCTGCGATGATACCCCAGCCCGCCGCGCTGAAGGCGATTTGCGCGATCAAGGCGCCGAGCAGGCAGCCGACGAAAAGGAAAAAACCAATGCGGGACGTCATGACGCCATATCCCCTGATAAAGACCAGGGCTGTATAGAGAGTGCCCCAGCCGCGGTCAAATGATGACAAATTTGTGCATAGCAGCATTCCAGCCTTGCGTTGGGGCACGCGATGACGCATCTATTATTAACCAGTTTGACCGCATCCGGTCGGGGCTGCCGCGCGGCGTTCTTCCCCATTCCCTCAGGCAGGACCGGAGAGCAATGAAAGGAGATTTCCCGTGAGTGAGGATCCCATTGTCGTCGTTGGCATGGCGCGTACGCCCATGGGCGGCATGCAAGGTGCCTTGGGCGCGGTTCCGGCCTATGAATTGGGCGCGACCGCAATTAAAGCAGCGCTTGAAGATGCCGGTGTAAATGGCGGAGATATAGACGAAACTTTGATGGGTTGCGTGCTGCCCGCGGGCCAGGGCCAGGCGCCGGCCCGCCAAGCCTCCAAAGGCGCCGGCATCCCCGATGCCACAGGCGCGGTGACCGTCAACAAAATGTGCGGCTCGGGCATGAAGACCATGATGATGGCCCACGATTCCATCCTCGCCGGCACCAACGACGTTTGCGTCGCCGGCGGCATGGAGAGCATGACCAATGCGCCGCATATGCTCGTTGGCGCGCGCAACGGCTACCGCTACGGCCACACTACCGTGTACGACCATATGGCCATGGACGGCCTCGAGGACGCCTACGACCGCGGCAAGGCCATGGGCGTCTTCGCCGAGGAGACGGCGCGCAAATACCAGTTCACCCGCGAGCAGCAGGACGCCTACGCCATCGAATCGGTGGGCCGCGCGCGGCGCGCCATCGATGACGGCAGCTTCGACGGCGAAGTCACGCCGGTGACGGTAAAGACCCGCAAGGGCGAGATCATCGTCGACACCGACGAACAGCCGGGCAAGGCCATGCCGGAGAAGATCCCCAATCTGCGCCCCGCCTTCGCCAAGGACGGCACGGTGACCGCGGCCTCATCCAGCTCGATCTCCGATGGCGCCGCTGCGCTCGTGCTGATGCGCCAATCCGAGGCCGAGAAACGCGGCCTGACGCCGATCGCCGCGATCCGCGCGCATGCCAGCCACTCGCACCAGCCGGAATGGTTCACCACCGCCCCGGTCGGCGCCATCGAGAAGGTTCTCGATAAGGCGGGCTGGTCCAAGGACGATGTCGACCTGTTCGAGATCAACGAGGCCTTCGCGGTCGTCACCATGGCGGCGATGAAGGAGTTCTCGCTCGACCACGACAAGGTCAACGTCAATGGCGGCGCCTGCGCGCTCGGCCATCCGATCGGCGCCTCGGGCGCGCGCATCTCGGTCACGCTCCTGAACGCGCTGCGCAAGCGCGGGCTGAAGCGGGGCGTCGCCACGCTCTGCATCGGCGGCGGCGAAGCTACGGCGCTGGCCATGGAGTTGATGGACTAGAAAAAGCTCGTCATCGCGAGGAGCGCAGCGACGCGGCGATCTCATTGCCCTTAGGCGTCATTCCCGCGGACGCGGGAATCCATGTCGAGGCCGGTCTGGATGCCCGTTTCCACGGGCATGACAGAATAGAGCAAACTCTGCCGCCCCGAGATTGCTTCGGCTACGCCTCGCAATGACAGTCCGTCATGCCCCGGTTGCCGCCTGGAGCTTGATCCAGGTGGCCCGGGCCTTTCCTATGAGCCGCCCGTCGGCGCCGAAGACGGCGGTGCCCGAATGGAGCTTGCGGCCCTCGCCGCCGATGGCCCAGCCGATGACGACGCAGGTCTCGCCCACGGCCGGAACGCCGGGGACCTCGGCCGCCATCCTGCCAAGCACGGCGGCCTCCCCCACATCCGCAACGGCAAAATAGCCGGGGCAGTCGAGCGCCGCCCAAACGTGGACCGGATCGATGCCGCCGGCCTCGTCCGCGAGCGAGGCGTCCGGCGTCCAGGGCGCGGCGACAAGATCGCCTCCCGCCACTTTCCCCGGAAAGATGCAGAGCCCGTCGCCCGGCCGCCGCTCCGGCCCGCAGACGAAACAGGTTGGGAAGGCGTGCAGCCCGAAGCCCGTATAGTGCTGCACCGCGGCCCGCGCGGTTTCGAGATCCGGCGGTTCCGGAATTGCCAGGTCGACCAACGCCGGCCCGGCCTCGGCCACGACGCCGTCACCATCCATGAGCGAAATGCCGCCGTCGTCACGGGCGACGCTCATCGCCATATCGAGGGGCGGAGGCTTCTTGAGCGTGACCTCCGCCGGCCCGTCGAACAAGAGGCCGAGCCGCCCGCAAACATAGCCACCATTGCCCGAATTGGGTGGGCCGTTGAAGCGGCCCGCGATGGTGATGGTTTCGGCCATCGTCCCCTCCTGCAACCTGGCGCGCATTGGCCCACGGCGCCGGCTTTCTGTCAACGCAATTATGTTGCGAGGCACCCCATCCGATTGCCCGCTTCTTGCGCGCCCGCCGGCAGCATTATTCTTGGGTTTCCGCCGTTTCGCGCTATCCTGACGCCTCCGCGAAAGGAGACGTCATGACGGCAGGCGATACCTTGCTGAGCGAAGAGCAGCGCATGATCCGCGACATGGCGCGGGATTTCGCGCAGGCGAAGATCGCGCCCGCGGCCGAGGCGTGGGAGGCGGCCGGCGCCATCCCCGAAGATATTTTGAACGAGATGGGCGCGCTCGGCCTGATGGGCATGACCGTGCCCGAAGAATGGGGCGGCGCCGGTACCGACTACGTGTCCTACGCGCTGGCGCTGACGGAGATCGCGGCAGGCGACGGCGGCCTTTCGACCTGCATGAGCGTCAACAACTCGCCGGTCTGCGCGGCCATCCTCGCCAACGGCAGCGACGAACAGAAGGAGCGCTTCCTGAAACCGTTGGCCAGGGGCGAGATGATCGGCGCCTTCTGCCTCACCGAGCCGCAGGCGGGCTCGGACGCGGCCCAGCTCAAGGCCCGCGCCGACAGGCGCGGCAACGGCTACGTCCTGAACGGCACCAAGCAGTTCATCACCTCCGGCCGCATTGCCGGGGCGGCCATCGTCTTCGCGGTGACCGACCCGGAGGCCGGCAAGCGCGGCATTTCTGCCTTTGTCGTGCCGACCGATATGCCGGGCTTCACGGTGGCGCGCACCGAAGAGAAGCTCGGGCAGAAATCGTCCGACACCTGCCAGATCGTGTTCGACGACATGGAAATCTCGTGCGACTGCCTGCTCGGCCGCGAGGGCGAAGGCTACCGTATCGCGCTCGCCAATCTGGAGACCGGGCGCATCGGTATCGCCGCCCAATCCGTGGGCATGGCGCAGGCCGCCCTCGACTACGCCACCGAATACGCCAAGGAACGCGAGACCTTCGGCCAGCCCATCATCAAACACCAGGCGGTCGGCTTCCGCCTCGCCGAGATGGCCACCAAGCTCGAGGCCGGCCGGCTGATGGTGCTGCAGGCCGCGGCGTTGAAAGACGCCGGCGTACCGTGCCTGAAGGAGGCGTGCATGGCCAAGCTGTTCGCGTCCGAGGCGGCGGAGGAGATCTGCTCCGCGGCGATCCAAACCCTCGGCGGCTATGGCTACCTCAAGGATTATCCGGTCGAGCGCATCTACCGCGACGTGCGCGTCTGCCAGATCTACGAGGGCACCTCGGATGTGCAGCGCATGGTCATCAACCGCGAGATGATGAACTGAAAATCAAAACAAAAACAATATGATAGGGAGGATTATTATGAAACCGTCAAAACTATGCCGAGCGATGGTCGCGCCGCTGATCGTGATCGGCCTCGCTGCCTGCGAGCAGCCGACGACCGACGTTGCCGACGCGCCGGAGGCCGCCTCGGCCCTCGAGGTCGTCGAAGACATTACGCGGGAGATGTTCCAGCTCAGCCCGCAATCGGCCGGGCAGTTCTCGCTGTCGGCCGACTATGTCGGCGCGCGCTACACGCATCGGCTGGACGACCTCTCGCCGGAGGGTTTCAAAGCCTTCCGCGACTATGTCACCCGCTCCATCGACCGGCTCGAAGCGCTCGACCGGGATGCGCTCGGCACCGCCGACAGGATCACGGTCGATGTCGTGCTGACCGGGCTGCGCGATCATGCCGGCGCTTTCATTGCCGGCCACGGCACGCATAATCCGCTCTTCGGCTACACGCCCTACCCGGTCACGCAGCTTACCGGCCCGCATATCGATATTCCCAATCTTCTGGACGGCCAGCACGCCATCGGGAACCTGGCCGACGCCGAGGATTATCTGGCCCGGGTGAAAGCCATCGCGGCGGCGCTGGACGGCGTCGGCGCCAAGGTCTCCGAAGACGCCGCCATGGGTGTCATCCCGCCGCGCTTCGCGGTCGGCAAGGTGGTCGCCATGCTGGAAGCCTTTGCAGACCGTGCGCCCGAGGAAACGCCGCTTTACACCAACTTCGTCGCCAAAGTCGCGGCGGCGGATGCGATATCCGAATCGGATCGCGCCCGCCTGACAGACGCCGTCGAAGCGGCGGTCGGTGACGCGGCGCTGCCGGCCTACGCCCGGCTCGCCGCGTTGTTTGCCTCGCTGGAGGCGCGCGCGCCGGAAGACGCCGGCATCTGGGCACAGCCGGGCGGCGCGGCGCTTTACGAGGCGCTCGTCCGCATCGGCGGCGACACGGATCTTTCGGCCGACGCGATCCACCGGATCGGCCTGGACGAAGTGGCGCGGCTGACCGGCGAGATGGATGCGATCTTCCGGGCCCAGGGCATGGCCGAAGGCACGGTGGGCGAGCGCATGGCCGCGCTGGCAAGCGACCCGCGCTTCGTGTTTCCCAACACCGACGAAGGCCGCCGAGACCTTCTCGCCCTCGTCAGCCGGCAGGTGGCCGAGATCACCGCCAGGCTGCCGCAAGCCTTCGCGACCCTGCCGCCGCAGAAACTGGCGGTCCGGCGCATCCCGGAATATGCCGAAGCCACGGCCCCGGGCGGCTACTACGAGCCCCCGTCCCTGGACGGCAGCCGCCCCGGCACCTACTGGATCAACCTGCAGGATACGGCGACGCAGCCCATCTACAGCCTGCCGTCCCTGACTCATCACGAAGGCAATCCGGGACATCATTTCCAGATCGCCCTGACCATGGCCGGCGGCGATATCCCGTTCCCCCGCCGGGTGACGTTCTTCAACAGCTATAACGAAGGCTGGGCGCTCTACTCCGAGCTCGTGGCCGCCGAGCTGGGCATTTACGAAAACGACCCCTGGGGAGACCTGGGCCGGCTGCAGTCGGAGCTGTTCCGCGCCGTGCGCCTGGTGGTGGACACCGGCATTCACAAGAAGCGCTGGAGCCGCGAGGAAGCCATCGATTACATGTTCGCGGTCACCGGCATGCCCATGCTCGACGTGGTCATCGAGATCGAGCGTTACGCCGTCTGGCCCGGTCAGGCCCTCGGCTACAAGCTCGGACAGCTCAAGATCCTGGAGCTGCGCGAGCGCGCCCGCGCGGAGCTCGAAGACCGGTTCGATATCCGCGAGTTCCACGACGTCGTCCTGCTCGGCGGCGCCCTCCCCATGTCCGTCCTGGAAAGCCGCGTCGACGCCTGGGTCGCCGCAAAACTGGCGGGGTAACGGATCTCGTCAGTCTCACCTCCCGAGGTCCGCTCCACCAATTCCCGAAATTACCGAAAGCGCCTGCGTCCGTGGTTCGACATCCTCCTTCGCCAAGGCTACGGAGGACAAGAGCTCAGGGCGAACGGAGTTAAATTCCGTTCGTGGTGAGGTCCTGAGTCTGTCGAAGGGCGAACCATGAACGCAGGCGCCGCCCTCTCCCCCAAACTGTCACCCGCCGGTACCCGCCTGCGCGGGCCCGTGCCCCTTAAGTACCAGGTACTTAAGGGGCTGGTACTTAAGGGGATTGCCGCGTCACTGGCGCTTCTCGCAATGACGGGCTTGGCCTAATTGTCGTTGGGCCCGGGGGTCAGCCGTAGTTGGGCTCTCTGCCGTAGCGCAGGCGGTAGAGGCGGTCGGCCTCGCGGCTCAGCGCGTGGACCAGGAAGACCAGACCGTCGGTCCTGACCGTCGAGTCCAGGCTGAC
>JAKSBY010000073.1 GCA_022360855.1 Sphingomonadales bacterium
GCGACCATCGTCTCGCGCATCCATCTCGGCGATTTCCCGGCCTTCATCGTGCCCGACTACGCCATCGTCTCGGCCTGGGAGTTCCCGGCCTTCGTCCTGCTCGGGGTACTGACCGCCGGGGTCGCCGTCATCTTCATGCGCGCGATCCTAACGGTCGAGGACGCCGCCGGACGTCTGCCGCTGCCGCGCTGGGCGCTGCCGCCCATTGCCGGGCTCATCGTCGGCGTCATCGCGCTCGCCGTGCCCGAGGTGCTCGGCGTCGGCTACGAGGCGACCGACAACGCGCTCAAGCAGAATTACGGCCTTGCCTTCCTGATCGTACTGGTCGTCGCCAAGACGGCGGCGACCGCCATCTGTCTCGGCTGCCGCTATGGCGGCGGCGTCTTCAGCCCCGCCATCTATCTCGGCGCGACCACCGGCGGCGCCTTCGGGCTGATCGCCGCCTCGCTGTTTCCGGACTTAGCGTCCGGCGCCGGCGTTTACGCCATCGTCGGCATGGGCGCGGTCGCCTCCGCCGTTCTCGGCGCGCCGATCTCCACCATCCTCATCGTTTTCGAGCTAACCGGCGACTACAGCATCACCATCGCCGTGATGATCGCCGCTGCCATCGCCAGCCTGATCACCGGTTTGTTTTTCAAGTCCTCCTTCTTCTATTTGCAGCTCGAGCGGCGGGGGTTGAGCCTGGAAGGCGGGCGGGTCCGCTACCTGCTGAAAGCACGGCAGGTGCGCGGCCTGATGATGCGCGGCGTGGTGACCTTGCGGCCCGAGGCGCTGCTCGGCGAGGTCAAGGCACTGCTCTTGACGGTGCCGACCGGCAAGATCCCGGTCACCGACGCGCGCGGCGAGCTGGTCGGCGTCATCTGCCATTCGGAGATCGGCCCGGAACATCTGCACGCCGATGCGGACGAGACCCTGCCAGCGGGCGAAATCGCGCGCGCCAACCCGCTTCACGTCACCGCTGGCGAGTCCCTGGATCATGCCCTCGGCCTGTTCGAATCCTCGGGCGAGGACTTCCTCCCCGTGGTGAATGACAGCCGCAACCGGATCTTCGTCGGCATGCTCAACCGGCTCGACGTTCTGGAAGCCTACAACAACGCCCTCGTGGCGGTTCAAGCCGAAGGAACCACGACACGCGTCGAGACGCGGTAAAATCTCAGCGAAATCGTCACGAAAGCGTAATCCCGTGTAGCGGCGCGCGCGGGCATGATCTAAATATCTGCCCATGTCCGATCCGTTCGATCTCTCCAATCTTGTCGACGCCTCTCCGCACGACGCCAGCCAAGGCGCGCCCGTGGCCGGGCCGCCTTACCTGACCGCGCTGAACGAGGCGCAGCAGGAAGCGGTGGAAGCCGTCGACGGGCCGGTCCTGGTGCTGGCCGGCGCCGGCACCGGCAAGACCCGGGTGCTGACCACGCGCCTGGCCCATATCCTGGCGACCGGCCGCGCCCGGCCCGGCCAGGTGCTGGCCGTGACCTTCACAAACAAAGCGGCGCGGGAGATGAAGGATCGGGTCGCGGCGCTCCTGGAACGGCCCGTGGAGGGCATGTGGATCGGCACCTTCCACGCCATGGCCGCGCGCATCCTGCGCCGCCATGCGGAGCTGGTCGGCCTGTCACCCACCTTCACGATCCTCGACACCGACGATCAGCTGCGCCTGCTCAAGCAGCTCATCGCGGCCGAGAATATCGACGAGAAGCGCTGGCCGGCGCGGGTGCTCGGCGGGCTGATCGACCGCTGGAAGAACCGCGCCATCGCGCCGGACCAGCTCCCTGAGACAGAGGCGCACGCCTTCGCCGACGGCCTCGGCGGGCGCCTCTACCGGGACTACCAGGCGCGACTGAAGACCCTGAACGCCTGCGATTTCGGCGATCTCCTGCTGCACTGTATCCGGCTGTTTCAGACCGAGCCCGATGTGCTGGCCGATTATCACCGGCGCTTTCAGTACCTGCTGGTCGACGAGTATCAGGACACCAACGTGGCGCAGTATCTCTGGCTCCGGCTGCTGGCCCAGGCCGGCCACAACATCTGCTGCGTCGGCGACGACGACCAGTCCATCTATGGCTGGCGTGGCGCCGAGGTCGGCAACATCCTGCGCTTCGAGGAGGACTTCCCCGGCGCCAAGATCGTCCGGCTGGAGCGCAACTACCGCTCGACCCAGAACATCCTCACCGCCGCCTCGGGACTGATCGCCGCCAACAAGGGCCGGCTCGGCAAGACCCTGTGGACCGATATCGGCGAAGGCGACCCGGTCAAGGTGCAGGGCGTGTGGGACGGGCCCGAGGAAGCCCGCGTCGTCGGCGACGAGGTCGAGGCGCTGCAGAGCAAGAAGATCTCGCTCGCCGACATGGCCGTGCTGGTGCGCGCCGGCTTTCAGACCCGGGAATTCGAGGAGCGCTTCATCACGCTGGGGGTTCCCTACCGTGTCATCGGCGGACCACGCTTCTACGAACGCGCCGAAATCCGCGATGCCATGGCATACTTGCGCGTCGTGGCGCAGCCGGCCGACGATCTCGCCTTCGAACGCATCGTCAACGTGCCGGCCCGCGGCATCGGCAATGTCACCCTGCAGAAGGTGCATCAGCTCGCCCGCGCCGAGCATATCCCGATGACGGCGGCCGCACAGGCCATGGTGGAGAGCGACGAGATTCGCGGCAAGGCGCGGAGCTCGCTGAAGCAGCTGTTGGACGATTTCGACCGCTGGCGGGAACAGGCGGCCGTCTCCTCTCACACCGCGCTGGCCGAGGCGGTGCTTGAGGAATCCGGCTACGTCGCCAAGTGGCAGAATGCGCGCACCCCCGACGCGCCGGGCCGGCTGGAGAACCTGGCCGAGCTGATCCGCGCCATGGCGGGCTTCGAGAATCTCGCCGGCTTCCTGGAACACATCGCGCTGGTGATGGAAAACGAGGAGAACGACTCGGAAGAGAAGCTCTCCATCATGACCCTGCATGCGGCAAAGGGCCTGGAATTCGACCATGTATTCCTGCCCGGCTGGGAAGACGGCATCTTCCCCAATCAGCGGTCTTTGGACGAGGGTGGTCAGGCAAGCCTGGAGGAGGAGCGCCGGCTCGCCTATGTCGGGCTGACGCGGGCCAAGCTCCGGGCGCATATCCTGTTCGCGTCGAACCGGCAGATGTTCGGCCAGTGGCAGAGCGCGATCCCCTCGCGCTTTCTGGACGAGCTGCCCGAGGGCGCGCTGGAGCGGGTCTCGGCGCAGGGCGTCTACGGCTCCGGCTCGGCCTATGGCAGCTCGGCGCAGTACGACAGCTGGGACAACGAAAAGATCAGCCAGCGCCACGGCCCCGGCTGGCGCCGCGCCCGCCAGCGCGGCATGGGGCAGCCCGGCTTCGGGCGAAAGGGCTTCGGCGAGGCGGGCCAGACCAAATTCATCGACGCGGAACCGTCAAAGGTCGTGATCCGCGCCCACGCCGTCTCCGACTTCGCCGTCGGGGAGCGCGTGTTCCACGACAAATTCGGCTACGGCCAGGTCGAAGACGTCGACGGCAACAAGCTGCAGGTGAATTTCGAAAAGGCCGGCACCAAAAAGGTGCTCGACAGCTTCGTCAAACGGCCCTAATGCGCCCACCAACCTGTCATCGCAGGGCCCGAAGGGCCGTGGCGATCTATTTCGGTGACAGTTACCTTTTTATTTTCTATTTAAAAACAATGGCCTAGAAAAATCGAGACTAAAAAAGTAACTGTCACCGAAATTCCACCAAAAAGGTGCTCGACACAGTTTCGTCAAACGGCCGTGAACCGGCAATTGGTTCTACATTCCAGACCCCGTTCGTGCTGAGCTTGTCGAAGTACGAACGGCAGCGCGGCCGCTCACCCTTCGACAAGCTCAGGGCGAACGGAATTCGATAACCTAACGCGCCTCGCGGCTGACCAGCCGGCCGAGGCCGCCGGAGGCCAGCGCGGCAGCCTTCTTGAACGGCATGAAGTAGAGCGCCATGACGCTGTTCAGGTCGGTATCGTCCTCCTGCAGGCCCATGCGGAAGCGCTCGCGGCCTTTGGGCACGTAGAGCGTGCCGAACATCCAGTCCCAGACCGACAGAAGATAGCCCATATTCTTGTCCCAGTGCCGTTCCTCGAGGCTGTGGTGGATCTGGTGCTGCGCCGGGCTCATCAGGACATGGTTGGCGACCGGGCCGTAGGAAATCCAGATATGCGAGTGGCGCAGATTGCTGGCCAGCGCATAAAACAAAAACTGCCCGGCATTGATGCCGAGGATCTCGATCAGGCCGAGCTGGCCGGGAAAGAAGACCAGGAAGACCGCGGTGACGATGGCGCCGGCGCCCAACGTAAACAACTTGTTCAAGATGCGGTCGACGGGATGCATGCGGTAGTTGGTGATCGGCGTCAGCACCTCCGCCGAGTGGTGCACCTTATGGAACTCCCAGAGCACCGGCAGCTTGTGCATCAGCCAATGGGCGAAGAAGCGCGCGAAGTCGTAGGCGAGCACGATCGCGACCGTATAGGCGATAATGATGGGAGCCCGGCCGCCCTCGCCCAGCCCGGCGATCAGGGCGGTGTCTTCCAGCGCCGCCTTGCCGGCGAAGATCAGGACTACCGCCAGCAGGCCCTTGAGGAAGACCTTCTCGAACAGGAAGAAGCGATAGTCGAGCTTGGCCGAGCCATGAAGAAAGACGTTGGCGGGCAGGAGGTATTCCCCAAGCCCAAGGCGGCCGCCCGGCGCCTGCCGGCGCTCCACCGCATAGGCCCAAAGCGCGAAGGCCAGCGCGGTCGCCAGATACGGCCAGTGCAGCCGCTTGAACGCGTCCGCAATCTCGGCCAGCACATAGCCGAGATAAAACATCAGATCCGGGTTTTCCGCGCCCATGCTCAGAATTCGTCCCTAAGTCCCTACGGCACCGGGCGGAATCGCTGGATTCGCCGCCCGCCGCGCACCTCGGAGGTATAAAGAAATCCGCGGGAATCCGCCACAATGCTGTGAAGCCATGAAAATTGGCCCAAATGATGGCCGCCGGTGCCGAAATGGTCGGTCACTGCGCCGGTTTCCGGATCGACGACCCAGATTCGCTCATTTTCCCCGTCGGCGACGAACATCCGCGCGCCGTCGGGCGAGAAGGTGACGTCCCAGGCGGAGCCGCCGCCCGCCGTCTCGGGCGCGATAACGATCTCGCGGAGATAGGCGAGCTCGGCGCGGCCGGCAATGCGGAAGACCTGCACGCGGTTTCCGCGCCGGTCGCAGACGTAGAGCAGGCCGTCCCGGCCGGCGACGCAGTGTACCGGCTTGTTGTAGGGGCGGATTCCGCGGGTCCCGGGTTTCGAACCGTTGGCGCCCCAGATGGCCAGGGTCGTCCCGTCCGCGGCGTCGATTGCAACGATGCGGTGATTGCGGTAGCCGTCGGCGATATAGGCAACGCCGTGTTCCTCGTCCACCCAGATATCCGCCGGCCGGCCCAGATAACGCGTGGAGCGGTCGCCGAGCCAGGCGTAGCGCGCGCCGACCTGAAGGACGAACGATCCGGCCCGGTCGAATTTCAGGACATGACCGTCCGACGGCGCATTGCCGGTGAGCCAGACGAAGCCGTCGCGGTCCAGGAAGATGCCGTGCTCGCTGGCCGGCCATTGCGCGATACCGAGCTTTCGGGGCGTCGAGTCCGGCCCACCCCAGCCCTGCACGTAGCGGCCCTCCGGGTCCAGCTCGAGGACCGGCGGAGCGGCGATGCAGCAGTGCGAGCGCCCGCTTTCGGCGCCGCGCTCCTTGGCCGTCAGCCCGGCCGTGCGATGCAGCACCCAGAGGTGATCGCGCGCATCCACGGCGATGCCGGAAACCTCCCCGAGCAGCCAGCCGTCGGGCAGGCGCGGCTGCCAGCCCGCATCCACCTCGAAGCGCGGCGCGGGCTGCGCCCCGGCCACGCCCGAAAGCGTGCATAGCAGGCAAACGACAATTGCGATACGGTTTGCGAAACCCGATTTCATCGCGTTGTTATGGCATCAGAGCCCGACCAGACCTACAAAATTTCGCTCACCGTCTCGGAGGGCGACGCGCGCCTGGTCGACGCCGCGCTCGCCGAATTCGCCGCGCATGATTTCCCGCCGGTTGTCGCGGATTTCGAAGCTGGCGGCGGCCGGCGGCAGATCGATATCTATTTCGCCGATCCGGCGTTGGAGACCGAGCTCTTGGCGCGCATCGGCGCGCGGCTGACCGCGCCCTTGGAGGTGCAGGCGCTCGATGCCCGGGACTGGGTGGCGGAGAGTCAGAGGCTGCGCCGGCCGGTCAGGGCCGGGCGTTTCTTCGTACACGGCGCGCATGACCGCGACGCGATTCCCGACGACACCATCGCCATCGAGATCGAGGCCGGCCAGGCGTTCGGCACCGGCGGCCATGACTCCACCGAAGGCTGCCTCCTCGCGGTCGACCGGCTGTCCGCCGGATTCAGGCCCAAAAACGCGCTCGATCTCGGCACCGGCTCGGGCATCCTCGCCATCGCTATTGCCAAGTGCTGGGATATTCCCGTGCTGGCCACGGATGTCGACCCGATTGCGGTCGCGGTTGCCGCGGAGAATGTCAGGAAGGCCGGACTCTCGCTCAAAAAGCGCTACCCCGGGATCCAGACGCTGACGGCCGACGGCCTGGACGACGAGGCGATCCGGGACGCCGGGCCGTTCGACCTCATCGCGGCGAACATCCTGGCCGAGCCCCTGATCGCGATGGCGCCCGCCCTGGCCACGCAGGTCCGGGGCGGCGGACGGGTGATCTTGTCGGGGTTATTGGATTGGCAGGAGGAGGGCGTTCTCGCTCCCTATACGGCCCACGGGCTTGCGCCCGCAGACCGCATCGCAAAGGATCACTGGGTTACGCTGACCCTTGTTATGGTTTGAGCGTGGGTCCGCATGCTACGCGGCATGGCGGGGCTCAACACCAGCGGCCGGCGCAACATTATCATTGGCAAGGCGGGGGGTCGCCCCGTCGACGACGCGCATGCCGGAGACCAGCCGCGCGTTCCTGCCCTCAAAGTAACCGTGGTCGGCCAGGACCTCGAAGAACGAATAGGGATTCGTCGATTCGCCGCCGATCCGATCGACCAGGTTTCTGAAAAATGCGCCAAACATCTTACTCACTCCAAAAATGCAGCTTCAATGCTGCGTTGCAACATACTTGCGATGGCCCTGATATAGGCCGATTTTCAGAGATTTAAAGCATCAATCTGCGA
>JAKSBY010000409.1 GCA_022360855.1 Sphingomonadales bacterium
AGGGCTCTCGATTCCCCTTGAGCCGGCCGTGTCCGATATCGAATTCATGAAAGTCGACGTCGAGGAAACCGAATGAGACAGCCGCACTTATTATTGGCCCTGTTGATCGGACTGGCCGTTCAGTCCTGCTCGCCGCCGGACGAGCCCGTGGCCGCGCCCGGGGGGCCCGACGCCGCGGCCATCGAGATCCGAAATGTAACGGTGATCGATCCCGAGAGCCGGCGGACATTGGAAAACAGATCCGTCTTCATCGCGGCCGATCGCATCGTTGCCATCGAACCCTTCACGGCCGAGCCGGCCTATGCGGCCGGGCAGGTGATCGACGGTTCCGGCAGGTATCTCATCCCCGGCTTGATGGATATGCACGCCCATATCGCGCTGGAAAAGCGGGCCATGCGGCCAAGCCTGGCACTGC
This sequence comes from Sphingomonadales bacterium, assembly GCA_022360855.1. Lineage (GTDB taxonomy): Bacteria > Pseudomonadota > Alphaproteobacteria > Sphingomonadales > JAKSBY01 > JAKSBY01. Next base: position 416 of record JAKSBY010000409.1, read on the forward strand.
TGCTGGCCAACGGCGTGACCGGTATCCGCGATCCGTTCGGGGATTGCTGGGAGCCGAGAGAGAGCGACGCCGTCTGTATCGACGACCGGCGCCGGTATGGCGCGGCCATCGAGGCAGGGGGCGTGTTTGGCCCGCACATCCTGTCGCTGTCCAGCGCCATCGTGCGCGGGGCCGTTTTTCGCGACCGGCTTCCCGAGGGCGCCGAGCCCTACTTCTATCCGCATACGGCAGCCGAAGCGCGCAGCCTCGCACGCTACCTCAAGGAGCGCGGCGTCGACTTCATCAAGACCTACAATCTCATTCCCCGCGAAGCCTATTTCGCGCTCGCCGAGGAGGCCAACGCCCTGGGCCTCGCCTTCGCAGGGCATGTGCCGGGCGCCGTCACCGTGACCGAGGCCGTTGAAGCGGGGCACAAGACCATCGAGCATGCACGCGTCGTTCTCTACGACTGCAGCCGTTTCGGTCCCGACTACCGGGCGTTCGTGAACGATGTGACTCTCCTGGGGCCGGATGCCGATTTGGAGGCCATCGAGCCGCTGCCCGTGGATGAGCGGTTGCGCAGGACGGTCGAGGAATTCGACCCCGAACTGTGCTCACAGGTGTTGGCAGCGATAAAGCAGGCCGACGCTTATTATGTGCCGACGCATCTGACGCGGGAGATGGACGCCCGCGCCGGCGAGGCGGCGTATCGCAATGATCCCCGCCGGAAATACCTGGCCGAAAGCCTGCTGGAAGACTGGGATAAGGACCTGGACCGGACGGCCGAGGCCAGCCCCGAACGCCGCGCTCTCTTTCGCGCCTTCTTCGATCACGGGCTCGAGATCACCCGCCTGGCGCATGAGGCCGGCGTCGGCGTCATGGTCGGGACCGACGCCAACGACACCATGGTCTTCCCGGGCTTCGCCGTGCATGACGAGATGGCGCATTTCGCCAAGGCCGGCCTCGCGCCCATGGAGATATTGCGGGCGGCTACGACCGTGCCGGCGCGCTATCTGGAGATGACCGGCGACTTCGGCGGCATCGCGGTCGGCAAGAAAGCGGATCTGGTGCTGCTCGACGCGAATCCGCTCGAAGACATCGCCAATACCCGCCGCATCTCCTGGGTCGTATTCAACGGCCGGGCGTTTGACAGGACGGTCCTGGATCAGATGCTTGCCGCCGTGGAGGGGTTTGTAGCGAGCGACGACCCGGCCGCCGAGATGGTGTCGCTGGCCATCGAGAATGTGACCGTCGTCGATCCCGAGACCCGGAGCGTCCTGGCGGCGCAGACCGTTTTTATCGATGGCGACCGCATCAAGGCGGTCATGCCTGTGGCGGCGCCCAGCCGCCTGATACCGGAGCGCACCATCGACGGGACGGATAAGTATCTGATCCCTGGTTTGATGGATATGCATGTCCATATCGGGCTCGCGCCCTGGGCGGCGAAACACAGCCTGGACCTGTTCATCGCCAACGGCGTTACCGGCGTGCGCGATATGCTGTCCGACTGCGCCTCGCCGGCGCAAGGGAACGGCGTGTGTCTTGAGGAGATGCGGGAGCTTCAGGCCGGCATCGATGCGGGGCGCATCCTCGGGCCGCGCCTTCTGCGCCTGACCAGCAGGCTCTTTGCCGGGCCGATGATCGGCCAGGTGTTGGACGAAGACGATCCCTTGCGGCCCGATGTTTTCCCGGTCACCGAGGAGGACGGACGCGAATTCGCGCGGGCGGCGCAGGCGCGAGGCGCCGACCTTATCAAGGTGAGCGAGCTCAGCCCTGCCGCCGCCTATTACGGCATGGCCGACGAGGCCAACAGGCTGGGCATCGAGTTTTCCGGCCACATGCCGGGGCCGCAGACCGTCGCCGAGGTGGCAGGCCTCGGCCAGCGCACCATCGAGCATGCCCGCGAGCTGCTTTACGACTGCAGCGGCGTCGGACCCGCGCTGAGGGAGTCGATGATTCCGGCCACCGAGCTTGGGCCCGGCCGGAGCATCTGGTGGCTGCTCATCGAGGGCGGCTTCCCCATGGCCAAGGACGAAAGACTGGGCGGCAGCATAGACGGGTTCGATCCGGATCGGTGTCGGGACATGCTCGGCGCCATGGCCGGGAATGGCACCTATTACGTGCCCACCCACCTGACGCGGCTCCCGGAGAGCTTCGTTGCCGACGACGGTTATCTGGACGAGGCGGGCGCCCCCACCGACCCGCGCATGAAATACATCGTGGAGCCCTTGCGCCGGCGCTGGGCCGACGATCTCGCCGAAGCGCGCGCGGAGGACCCGGAGGTGATCGCTCTGCACAAGCGCTTCTACGAACATGGGCTCGGTCTGACGCGTCTGGCCCTCGAGGCGGGCGTGGATGTGATGGTGGGGACCGACGCCAATGACACCATGGTCTTCCCCGGCTTCGCCGTTCACGACGAAATGGCGCAATTCGGACTGGCGGGCATCGCGCCGATGGACATTCTGCGCGCGGCGACCACGACGCCTGCGCGCTATCTGGGCCGAACCGATGATTTCGGCGGCGTCTCCGCAGGCAAGCTCGCCGACCTCGTCCTGCTCGATGCCGACCCTCTCGAGGACATCGCCAACACGCAGGCGATCGATGCGGTGATTTACGGCGGACGGGTCTTTGACCGTGCGGCGTTGGATGGCCTGCTCGGCAAGATGGCGCGCATGGCAGCCGGCGGGGGGCAGCAAAATGAGTAAAAAACTCGGCACCGCCGCCTTCGTCGTTATGGGACTCCTGGCGTCCATGAGCTCGGATGCCGCGGACCCGCCTGACGCGCTGACCTTGGACGAATTGCTGGCTCTGCCCTATGTGCGGTTCGTCGAGAGCGACGGTGCCGGCCGCATCGCTTGGACGGAGCAGGCCGACGGCGTATGGAACGCCTTTATCGCCGTTGCGCCCGACTATACGGCCCGCCGGGTCACGAACTATACCGAAGACGACGGGCAGGTCGTATCGCTCGTCGGCTTCGTGCCGGGCGCGGATGCGCTCATTGTCCGGCGCGGTGCCGGAACGCTCAACCCGGCCCATCTTCCTGACCCGCCGGAACGGGAATATCTTGTGATTTCCCTGCCGGACGGAACGGCCGAGAGGCTGGAGACGAACGGCGCCCTGGCCGTGCCCGAGATCGCGCCGGACGGCAGGCATCTCTATGTCGCCAAGGGCGGTGACGTCTGGTCTTTCCCTCTCACTGGTGGAGGCGCGGGCGCGCGGTTGTTCTCGGTGCGCGGGCGGGTCACCGGGCTATGGGCGTCGCCGGACGGGGCCAAGCTCGCCTTCCTGAGCGACAGATCCATCTACAAGCGTGGCAAATACGCCTTTGTCGGGGTGTTCGACCTTCAAACGCGAACGATCAACTATCTGGCGCCCGGGCTCGGCATCGACCAGAATCCGGTCTGGTCGCCGGACGGGACAGAGGTCGCCTTCATCCGGTTCGGCTACGAGCCCCGCACCTGGCGGTTCTCCAATCACCGCGAAGGGGCGCCGTTTTC
>JAKSBY010000303.1 GCA_022360855.1 Sphingomonadales bacterium
GATCGCCGGTCAAATGACGCTGCCGAGAGAACCAAGCGCTAATCGTCGACCGCTTCGCGGCCCCGGTCGGTCAGCCGGCAGACCTGCCAGCCCGGCTCGACGGGATTGTCGTACCAGCGCTCGCACCAGCCCTTGTCCAGGCAGCTTTGAATGGTCTTGGGGTTGATGCGCTGGCCGTTGCGGTCGAACAGCGGCAGCTTGCCGCCGGGCTGCCTGAGCCCGAGCTCCAGATACCGCCGCTGCGCCGGCGACGGCCGTAAAGGCGAAAGCGCCAGCGCCCCAGAGGTCACTGCCCTCTCCATCATCTTCAACTCCGTCCCACCCCGATTGTGCCACGGAACGGCGATTTTGTCATGTGTTAAGGAGGAAGATGCCAGCCGGCGAATGCCTCAAAACACAGGACAAAAATGTGCATACAAACTCGTGCTCATCCGCGACGCTGCGGGATGAGAATGCGGGCACGCCGCAAAATTCCACGATTGTCTATTCCTTCGGGAATGTAGTGCTGGTCAATCTGCCCTGACTATCGCGAGTTTCCACACGAGTTGGCCCAATCAAAGGGACTTCAGTGTGAGAAAATTCACGAAGGCTCCCGTCGGAGCCGTAGGTTGCCGAAGAGCCAGTTTTCTCACTACGGTCTGTATACGATCCATCGCTATGATATTCTCGATCTGTGGTCCCAAGTAAGTTAGACCAAAAGCTCATGGCTTTCTCCTTTCAATCATCGGCTAAATATCGACTTCATCTACTCTGCCGTCGACCGATAACGTTAACCCAATAAATGGGTGAGTTATCTAGCTATGCGCCATGCATGTATAAATGGTGTTTTAAATATCTTTTTCAATCTTTTGTTGATTCATGCCAAGTCAGCGACCGAGTCCCCGCCGCAACTAGGTTAAGATTCTGTTGTCACGCCGTCGGTGGTTCCAACCGCCCTTGCCTCTTATTCGCACATTATTCTAAAGACCTGAGCATCCCGTGAACCGGTTCCGTGACAGTCGAAAATCTGCGCCGGCCAACTCTGATACTGATCACTTTCGCGCTTCTGCTGGTGCAGGGATGCAGCGCCGCGCGGGCCGATGGCCCGTCAGTCGGTCTTTTTCAGCTTCACGCCACCACCGTTCTTATCGATGAATTCAATGCCGGCAGACTCGAGCGCATTACGGATTTTGAGGCGCGTCGACACCTTCAGGGTCTCGCCGCGCTCAAGGCGGGAGATGGTGTCCTGCGATACTCCGGCAAGCCGGGCCAAGTCGCGTACACCGAGGCCCAGTGCGGCTCGTGCCATTTTGCATTGAGCAATATTCATGTCATAACATCGTTATGATTTTTCTTGTCCACCAAGCTCATTTCGGCTATCATAACCCAGCTATGATTTTTGCATAGCTGAAAGCGCCCCGCAACGGTGGTTATGGTGACAGTTTACTAATTACACTTATTATCTTGGAGTTACGGTGACAAGTTACGAAGGGCCTAATCTATGTATTTAGTAAACTGTCACCGTAACTCACCGTAACTTAAACTGTCACCGTAACTGTGTCACCGTAACTGAGGCGCAGATAGGCGGCCGCCCCGGTCAATCATTCAGACGCGCGCCTGCTCCCCTGGCGGGTTCACAGCCCTCATTCTCCGCGATGAAGATAACACCGGCTTCTTCGAATGCGTCCTTTAGCGCCTTCAAGGTCGCTCTGTGGGGAGACGTCTTGCCCGCTTCGAACTTGAAAATAGCGATCGGCCCCACACCGGACCGTTCGGCCAAGTCTTTCTGCTTCCATTTGAGAAGGCCGCGTGCTGCGCGGCATTGGGCGGCTGTGATCATGTGAGGATATAAGCGGCTAACATCTACGACGTCAAACCATGAGCACTCCACAGTTGATAAGATAAACAGTTTATATTAGTATAAACAATTATATGAAACAAAGCGGGCCATGCGGGTGCTGTAACACCCGGCACGGCCCTGACCACACCAACCTACCACGGAGGTCGGCATGGCTGATGCAGGCTTTATCACACTTGTTCAATTCAACCTATATGCCGTAAACGCGCCGAGGACCCGGGGTTTATTACGGCTCGGCACTCTGAACTCGCCGGGAGCCCGGCCATGGTGACGGCGGACGACGACGCGCTGAGCCGCCGGGTCGGGCAGCGGGTGCGCGCCATCCGCAAGCGCCGCCGTCTGACCCAGGCCGATCTCGCCTACCTGATCGACCGCTCGGTGGAGGCGATCTCGGCGGTGGAGCGGGGCCGCTCGGCCCCCAGCCTGGCCACCCTGGTGCGGCTGGCGCGGGCGCTGGATATCCGGCCCGGCGATCTGTTCGACGACGCGGCCGGACCCGATCTGTCGCCGGTGCGCGCCGGTATCATGGCCGGCATCACAGACCGCCTGCGGACCATGGAAGACCGAAACCTGCATATCGCCGATCATCTGATCAAGGGGCTGTCGGACTGCTAGGCGGATCTAACGTTGGTTGCGTTCCAGGGCCTCGATCTGGTCCACCGCCGCGCGAAGCAGCGGGTCGGACAGCGCGTTGGCGGCATCCATCAGCCGGGCCAGAAGCCCGGCCCGGTTGGCGCCCACCGGCGGGCGGCCGGGCGGATCGAAGAATTCGGTCACCGGAACGTCCAGGGACTTGGCCAACCGGTCCAGCGTCGTATAGCCGGGCAGGGTCTTGCCGCGCTCTATTGCGGAGATGGACTCGACGGAACGGTCGATGAGAGCGGCGAGATCCTCCTGCTTGAGTTTCCGCCGCTTTCTCAGCGCTTTGATTCGCGCCCCCACCCGCGGTCCCACCGTCATGCGCGCCCTGATCGCCCGCAGAGCGTGCAAAACGAAGAATCTTTTGTACGTTTCTCCTACCTGCCCGTACACGACTGCAATTACGGGCAAATTTGGTGCGGCGCCTCATGGACAAAGCGCATGAGCCGGCTAGAGTTCGCCCCGTTGTGGGATGTAGGCGCGGTGTTGATGCGCGGCTCACGACACCCGGAGGCGCGGACGTGGTGACCCCCAGGTTTTAACCCGTCCGCGCCTCCGGGAACTTGGGTGCGGCCGTCCGTGGTTCGACAAGCTCACCACGAACGGTGTGAGATATCCCGTTCGCCCTGAGCTTGTCGAAGGGCGGGAGGCAGACACAGTTGGGGGAGTAGATATGCGTGACGAGGACGAGGGCTTCGAAGATGGCGAAGCCGGGCCAGGAGAGGACGACGACACCGCCCCCGCCGGCCTGACGGACGATCAGTTGGCCTCCGCCGAGGTCCGTATCTTCAGGGCGCTGAACGCCAGCCGCGATATCGGCGAGTTCAAGGACGTTATCGCCAGCGTCCTCAAGGACTGGAAGTTCGATACCTTCTCCTACATCAACATCGGCCATGAGGGGAAGCGGCTCGACGGTCCCAAATGGGTCCTGACCACCCTGCCGGACGCGCTGATCGAAGCCTATTGGGAGGCCGGCTACTACCCCTTCGACGTCATGTTCGACTACGCCTTCCACAATCAGGCGCCGGCCTTCTATTCCAAGCTCGTGCAGCAGCTCATGAAGCTGCCCTACGAGAGCGAGCTGAAGCGGATGAACCGGGACATCGCGTATTTCTACCGCACATTCGGCTTTGGCGACTTCTACCTGCTGCCGCTGCACCGCGACGGCCGAAGCGCGGTGATGGTGGTCGGCTGCGCCGACGCCGCCAGCGAGCAACTGATCCAAAAAGTCCACGCCACCGAAACCGTCCAGATCGGCATCGCGAAAGGGTAAGGGGGAGGATGGGGACACGTCCGGCCTCTCTACGTCATGCCCGTGGAAACGGGCATCCAGTCCGGCCTCGCCATGGATTCCCGCGTCCGCGGGAATGACATCCAAGAAAGGACACCCTCCAGCGACGCGACTACGCGTCGCTGGCAAGCGCAACCGCGCGCCCGAGCCTTTGCCCAGCCCGCGTGGCGCTTGAACGCCCTTAAGAAACTGCCGCCCGCGTGGCACCTGAACGCCTTAAGGAACAGCCGCTGCCTCCTATTCGCCCTTTCTCTAAAGACCGAACTGCTTTAAAGACTAAAGCCTCCCGTCAACCAAGCCCAAGATCGTTCCGTGACCATCGCCACTCTGCGCCTATCTGCAGTGATCCTGACCATTCTAGCATTCGTGCAGGGATGGGGTGCTGCGCATGCCAATGAGCCCGTCAGGCTGGGCGACGAGCTGGGCGTGCCGGACTGGCTGAGTCTCGGCGGCAGTTACCGGATGCGCTACGAGGCTCTGGACAACCCCTTCCGGGCCGGCCTGGAGGGATCGACCGGGATCCTGGTCCAGCGGCTGTTGTTCAACGTTCGCGCCGATTTCGACGGCCTCTATCTGGGCGCCGAATTGCAGGATTCGCGCGCCCACTTCGTCGACCCGTCAACCCCGCTCGGCACCGACGACGTCAACACATTCGAGCTCTTGCGGGCCTATGCGGGCTGGCAGGGCACCGACGTCTTCAGGGCGGGGGACCGGCTGGACCTGCGGGTCGGGCGGCTGACCCTCAATATCGCCAGCCGCCGGCTTGCCGCGCGGCAAAACTCCCGCAACACGGTCAACGCTTTTACCGGCTTCCACGGAACGTGGACCGGCGCCCGGGGCCTGACGCTCCACACCTTCGCGGTCTTTCCCATCGACCGGCGCCCCAACGACAGGGCCAGCCTGCTGGAAAACGAGGTTGCCTTCGATCGCGAGAATTTCGACAGGCTGTTCTGGGCCGTACACGCGACCCAGAAGGACCTGATCGGACGTGCGAGCGGTGAGTTCTACGTCTTCGGTCTGCACGAACGCGACCGGCCGCTTGTCCAGTCGCGCAACAGGCGGCTCGTAACGCCAGGTTTACGGTTCCTGATCGCGCCCAAAAAAGGCCACTGGGATTTCGATCTCGAAACGGCACTTCAGGTTGGAACATCAAGACTCTCGTCGGCGCCGACCGACATCACCGACCGCAATCACCTGGCCGGACTGTTCCATATTCACGTGGGCTACACGTTCGATGCTCCGTGGTCGCCGCGGCTGCACGTCCAGTACGATCTGGCGACCGGCGACGGGGATCCGGACGACGGCCGCAACGGTCGGTTTGACACTTTGTTCGGCGACCGGAGCTTCGAGCTCGGCCCAACGGGTATCCACGGCGCCCTGGCGCGGAGCAATCTCAATTCTCCAAGCCTGCGCCTGGAGTTCAAACCCGGCAGGCGGTTGAGCGGCTATGCCGCCTATCGCGCGGTTTTCCTCGCCAGCAGCCGGGATGCACACACCACCAGCCGGGTGCGGGACGCCTCCGGTGCATCCGGCAGCTTCGTCGGCCAGCAGATCGAAGGGCGCCTGCGTTTCGAGTTGATCCCCGGAAATATCCGGCTGGAAAGCGGCTTCGCGGCCCTCTTCAAAGGCCGGTTCCTCAAGACCGCACCCAACGCGCCACCGCCCGGAGATACGCTCTATTTCTATGCCGCCTCCACCTTCACCTTCTAGGATCTGCGACGTTGCGGTTTTACCGAAACTATTGACCACGGGCGGTTCGGGGCGCAAAAAGGCCCGTCGAGTAGGTGAACAAGGACCGACCCATGACCAGGGCGCAATTTGGCTTCACCGCCAACGCCGACGGATCGCCCGGCAATCCGGCAGACAACGATAACGGCGAAGGCGAGCAGAGCGACGCGCAGGCCCGTATCCCGCGCCGGCTGTGGCCGGTCTGGTTCGCCGCCGCCTGCAGCTTCCTGTGGCTTGCCCTGGCGATCTTCCTGGCGGTCGACAGCGGTATCCTGGCGGCGCCCAATAATCTCACGCTGGCCGAAATCGCCGCGCTGATCGCCGGTGCGGCCACGCCGGTCGGGGTGTTCTGGCTGATGGCGCTGGCCTTTCAGCGCTCCGATCCGCTCCTGGAACATCGTCTGGCGGTCTCGCGCGGGCTGAACAAGGCCCTCGCGCCGATCGACGCCGCCGAGATCCGGGTGCGCGAGATCGCGCAGAAGCTGAAAAAAGAGGCCGAGAATATCGGCAAGGCGGCCGATCTGGCGGACAACCGCATCGACAATCTCGAAAACCGCTTCAAGGAGCAGATCTCCGAGCTCTTCGCGGCGACGACCGATGCGGAAGCCAAGGCCACGAATGTCAAGGATGTCATCAAGCGCGAGCGGGACTCGCTGGCCGAGGTCAATGCCTCTCTGAAGGACGAGATCGGCGAAATCGAAGCCTCGCTGGCCAAGCTGACCGCCGATGTGAGCGCGCTGATGGAATCGGTCAAGAGCGAGACCGAGGCGAGCGGCACCTCGCTCAGGGGCTATGTCGAGGAAGTCTCCAATACGGCCGAC
>JAKSBY010000411.1 GCA_022360855.1 Sphingomonadales bacterium
CGCGGAAGTGCAGTCGCTGATCGCCCGGGTCATGGACCGCAAGGTGATCTCCTACGGGCTTTCTCCCCAAGCCGACGTGCGCGCCGAGAACATCACATTTGCCGAGGGCGCCGCGCGGTTCGACGTTGTCGTGGCCGAGCGTGTCACCGGGGCGGCGATGACGATCCCCGGCCTCAGGTTGCCCATGCCGGGCCAGCATAATGTGCAGAACGCGCTCGCGGCCGTCACCGTCGGCCTCGAGATGGGGCTCGACGCCGACGCCATGGTCGCGGCCTTCGCCGGCTTCGAAGGCGTCAAGCGCCGGTTTACCAAGACCGGCGAGGCGCTCGGCGTCACGATCATCGACGATTATGGCCACCACCCGGTGGAGATCGCGGCGGTGCTGAACGCGGCGCGCGAGGCCTATGACGGCCGCGTCATCGCGGTCGTGCAGCCGCACCGCTACAGCAGGCTCAATGACCTGTTCGAGGATTTCTGCACCTGCTTCAACGACGCCGACGCCGTGCTCGTGGCGCCGGTCTACCCCGCTGGCGAGGAGCCCATCGAAGGCGTCGATGCCGCCGCGCTCGCCGACGGCCTCAAGGCACATGGCCATAAGCAGGTCGAGCTGATCGCCGGCGAGGCCGATCTCCCGCAGGCGGCCAGGCTGATGGCCGAGCCGGGGGACGTCGTCGTCTGCCTCGGCGCCGGCACCATAACCCAATGGGCGAATGCGCTGCCCGGCGCGTTGGCCGCTCTTGAGCCCGCAAAGCCGAAGGAGGCGAGCGCATGATGGCGGCCCCCGCGACCCCGCGCCCGATCGAGAGCTTGCCCGAAGTGCGTGGCAAGCTCGAAGAGAATGCGCCGCTCAGCCGCTACACCTGGTTCGGCACCGGTGGCCCGGCGGACATTCTGTTCCGCCCGGCGGACGCCGTCGATCTGGCGGATTTCCTCGCCGATCTTCCGGCCGATGTGCCGATTACGGTGATCGGGCTCGGCTCCAATCTTCTGGTGCGCGACGGCGGGATTCCCGGTGTCGTCATCCGCCTCGGCAAGGCCTTCGGCGCCATCGAAGCGGACGGGGATCACGTTTTCGTCGGCGCCGGCGCGGTTGATATCGCGGTGGCCAGCGCCGCCCGCGACGTCGGCATCGCCGGGCTCGAATTTCTGCGCGGCATCCCTGGCAGCATCGGTGGCGCGCTGGCCATGAACGCCGGCGCCTATGGCTGTGAGATGAAGGACATCGTGGTCTCGGCCACGGCGCTGGACCGGACCGGAATCCATCACAAGCTCGCTTTGGAGGATTTTGAGTATGGCTACCGCAGCTCGGCGGTGCCACCCGACTGGATCTTCACATCCGCCGCACTCC
>JAKSBY010000752.1 GCA_022360855.1 Sphingomonadales bacterium
ACCGGATAGCGCTCCACATAGTCGGCGCCCATCAGGGTCCCGTCGTTCTGGCTGATAAAGAAGGGCGCCGTGATGTCGAGGCTCTCGAGCGCCTTGCGGAACGATCCGACCACCAGCGTCGACAACTCGATGAGCGCCGCGTTCATGATCGACGCATTCTCGCGCTCGATCATCCCGATGCGGCCGATCTCGCTGGACAGCGTGATGTGCGCTTCCGGGATTTCTTCCTTGACGATTTCGGCGGCGCACCGCTCCTCTTCGGCATTTACGGGGGAGAAAACGCAGGATATCGCCACATGCCGCAACCCCTTGCGTTTGATATCCCGGGCCGCCTTGCGGATATCCGCGTCGCAAAAAGGCGCAATCTCGCTGCCGTCGAACTCGTAGCCGCCATGAGCCCAATAGGCGTGCTCGCCGACCACGGAAACGAGCTTTTCCGGCCAGTCGAGCATGGGCCGGATATCCGTGTTCGAGGGCAGCGAAACCCGGATCACGCCGACCTCGCGCAGCCGCTTGCGTTCGACAAAAGCATTTGTGAATTGGGTCGTCCCGATCATGGTCGCGGCGATGCGGCGCGGGTCGACCTCCGCCTCGGCCAGCGCCTCGCGCACGGCGAGCACGATGCCGGTGCTGACATCGGCCGTGGTCGGCGTTTTTACCGCCGCCAGAACGTCCTTGTCCTGCATGACGACGGCATCGGTATTCGTGCCGCCGACGTCGACCCCGATGCGCATACGCGCTTCTCTCCTCAAGCCCGATAACTGTCGGCGATTCTAGTTAAGCCGGAATTTCAACCGAAGAGCCGATACGGGTAAGGAGGGCCCGTTTTATGGGTAGGATTGCGACGCCGGCCCGGGCTGGCCGACGGATTCGGCGATGAGACCGCGTTTCTCCGCCACGGCCAGCGCAAGCTTGCGGCCGTTCACGCCGAGCTTGCGGTAGATGTTCTTGAGGTGGAACTTCACCGCGTTGTCGGTGATGTCCAGACGCCGGGCGATCACCTTGTTGGAGCCGCCGAGCTTGAGCTGCACGAGGATCTCCTGCTCCCGCTCCGTGAAGATTTCGGCGACCAGCGATTTCGGCTTGGCGGCCCCTGCCTCGCCCATGGTGACGAGGATTTCGGCCACCCAGTCCAGCATGTCTTGCGGCATCCCGGACACGCCGACATGCGTTACCAGCGATTTCAACAGATCCTCGACCGGCGGGCCCTCGTCGACAAAGACCTGACGAAACCCTTCCTCCATGGAGAGCGCCAGGGCCCGCTTCAGCGCCGCGGCGGCGCCGTCCATATCCCCGGTCGCCTGACGCTTCAGCGCGTGAAGCACCAAAATCGAAACGAGCCGCCGGGACTGATCGTTTTTGGCGCATGCCGCCTCAAGATCGTCCAGAAGGCCGCCGGCGCGCTCCGGGCGGTCCTCGGCGAGCGCGAGGCGCGCGAGTATGAGCTGCGCGTCCTCCTTCTCCCGCCAGCCGAAAAGGCGCCGGTTGGCGAAATGCGCGCCGTCGGGTGAGAGTCCCGCCTCCCCGGTCAGCCGCGCGGCTTCCTCGATCTGGCCGTCCTGAATCAGATATTGCAGCCGCCGGACCAGGAGATAGCTCTCCAGCCTTTCGAGGCCGCGGGCGCGCGCCACGGTCACCCCCTGGTCCAGGATCTTTGCCGCGGCCCTCATGCCGCCGCGGCCGAAAGCGAGTGCGGACGCGGTTCGGTAGCCGGCGACGAAGACCTCGACCCAGCCCTCCGCCTCTTCGGCGATCGGCAGGGCGTGAAAGATCAGTTCGCTCGCTTCGTCGGCCTGGCCGCGCTCATAAAAGGCTTCCGCAAGAAAGATCTCCGCGAGTGCGCGCAGCTCGGTATCCGAGATCATGTGCCGCTCGCAAAGCGCGAGGGCGGCGCGATAGTCGGCTATCGCCTCGTCCAGACCGCCGCGGGTCAGTGCCAGCATGCCACCGTGCAGATACATAAAGATCATGCCGTAGATGGCGCCGGCCTCCCGATAATAGTTCAGGCCCGCCTGGGCCGCGACCCGCGCGCTCACCAGATTGCCGCGCCGGAAATGCAAAACGCAAAGCAGGTTGTTCAGAAAGCCGCGAAACCAATGATCGGACTGGGCGACCGTTGCGGTCAACGCCTCCATCTTGCCGATCATCGCCTGGGTGACTTCGTCGTCGCAGTATCCCGTGGCCAGAGCGTCGGCGATCAGGATATCCCGCTCGACCGCTCCCATGTCCTCCGGCTCGACCGCAAAGTCGCCGTTCGACAGGCCGGCCTTCACCTCCGCGATCGCGCGCTGGCCCTCGGCGAGCTTGCCGTCTTTCATGAGCATCAGGGCCTCGGCGGCGCGCAGTCTCGGCTGCCTGAGGATCGCCTCCTTCGGGATGTTGTGCAGAAGCCGCTTAAATGCCGGCAGACCCTCGAACAGCGGGAAGCGAACGCCGCCAGCGGTCTCCGCGAGCCGGACCGCGCGCGCGAGGTCGTCGGCCTTGCGCGCGTGCTGCACCGCCTCGATCAGATCGCCATGGGCCTCGAACCACAGCGACGCCCGGCCGTGCAGCTCTTGTGCCGCCGCTCCGCCCCGGCGCTTGAGCTGGTTTCTGAGAAAATCCGCGAAGAGCTGATGCGGGCGAAACCAACTGCGGTCGCGCCCCAGCGGAAAGATGAAGGCGCTCATACGGTCGAGATGATCGAGAACCTGCCAGCCGCCATCCCGACCGCAAACCGCATCAGCCAGTTCGCCGTTGATCCTGTCGAGGATCGACGTCTCCACCAGAAAGTTCTGGAGCGGTACGGGCAGATCCAAAAAGACCTGTTCGGCGAGATAGCCGGCGATCTCGTCGACCGTGCCGGAAATCGATCTGAGCAACGCCTCGGCATCGGTGCCGTCGCGGATCCACAGCCTGACCAATTGCAGCGCCACCGGCCAGCCCTCGGTCCGCTCGGACAGGGTGGAGATCTGGTCTGAGTCCAGAACATCTCCCATGAAGGCGTCCAGGTCCCGCCGGTCGAATTTGAGGTCCGTTTCGGTGAGTTCCTGCGCCTCTCCGGTCACGCGTGACTTGGAGATCGGAAAGCCCGGCTTGGTGCGGGTGGCGAGCACGAGATACAGGTTGGCCGGCTGCAGCGTCAGCAGCGTGTGAATCAGCGCGTCGTTTTCCGGCGACTCGATCTGATGGTAATCGTCGAGAAACAGCACGATCCGGTCACCGCAGGACTCGATCTCGCGCAGGGTCGACTGCAGGGCAAGCCGCGGCTTGACCTGGTGGGTCACCCGGTTGGCCTCATGGGCGAGCGAGGTCAAGGGAATGCCCGCATGCCTCAGGGCGTCGGTCAGGCCGGCGAGGAACTGGAACGGATCCTGGTCGTTCTCGTCCAGGGTCAGCCAGGCGAGGCGCCTGCCGGAGGCCTCGAGGCGCTGCCAGAACTGGGCGAGCAGCGTGGTCTTGCCGTAGCCAGCCGGGGTCTTGAGGAGGCAAAATCGGCCCCCAAGCCCCTTTTCCAGACGGGAGATCAGCCGCCGGCGTTCGACGAGCCGCTGACGCTGCAACGGCGGATGCAGCTTGGCCGCCAGAGTGGCGGTCCGGCCTACGGTTCCGGCTCCACGTTGCGGTGTCATGGCCTTATATTTTGCGTTGCAGACGGGGCAGACTACGCCAGACCCCGGTCAACTGTCGAGACGGCGCCGGAAGGCGGAGAGGCGCATGCAAACGGGTTCGGTCAGAAACGAAAGCGGCCTTCGGCACCGAAGCTGCGCGGCGGGCCCAGAAATGCGAGATCCACGTCGAGGCCACTGAACTGCATCGGATTGAAGTCCGTGTAGAACCGCTCGTCTGTGAGGTTACGGCCCCAGAAATAGAGCCCCCAGCGCTCGCCTTCCACGCCGACGCGAAGATTGACGAAGTCGAGTTCTTTTTGAATGTCGTCGTTGTCGATCTGCCAGGCCTTGTTGCCGCGATGCTCGTAGTCGACGCGGAGGAATCCGGCAACGCCGTTGGCGAGCTCGCGCCGGTACTGAAAGCCGAGATTGAGCGTATAGTCGGTGGTCTTCGGCGTCTTGTTGCCGACCGAACCCGGAAACAGGCTGCTGGCGGTGATCTCGGAGTCGGTGGTCCCCAGCGCGCCGAAGACTTCGAGGCCTTCGGAAAGCAGCGCCTGAAACTCGAGCTCGAAGCCGAAAATTTCCACCTCGTCGATGTTTGAGATGACCTGCGAGGCGGTCGCGGCATCGACGAAGAAAAACTGGAAGTCGTCCACGAAGCTGTAGAAGAACGCCCCGTTGACGACCAGCCGGCCGCCGGCCCAGCTTGTCTTGACCCCGGCCTCGAGCGTATCCAACGTCTCGTCCGCGAAGATCGGGATGCCCGGCGCGTTGAAGCCGCCGGACCGGAACCCGGTCCCCCAGGAGGCATAGATCAGCCGGTCATCGTCGGCCCGGTAGGTGAGCGTGATCTTGGGCTGCACGGAATCGAAACTCGCCTCGCGGATAAGGCCTGAATTCAGGTCCATCTGCTCGCGCCGGTCGCGATCGTAGCGCAGCGCCACCGCGGCGCTGAGCGCGTCGGTGATGTCCACCTCGGCCTGCCCGAAGATCGCCCAGGCGGCGTTGTCGTTGTCCTCGTTGAGGTCGACCAGCCGGAGCGCCGGGTTGTCGATCTGCCCGGGGGTGTTGTCGAGATCGACGAAGGCCCGGGTCCGCAATTGGCGGTCGGTATGGATGTAGTAGCCGCCGACGATCCAGCGCAGCCTTTGGTCGTCGGGCGAGACCAGCCGCAGCTCCTGGCTGAGAAGCTCGACGAAGAGGTCCTGGCCCTGGGCCGCCTGGATGCCGAAGCCCAGGAACCCGCCGGGATCGTCGACCGGGTTGGAGAAGTCGAGATCGCCGCGATAGGCCTCGTCCAGATTGGTGTAGCCGGTGATGCCCGTGAGCGTGGCGAAGTCGGTCTCCCAATCGAACTTGAAGGTCAGCTCGACGACGTCGCCGAAGGTCTCGCCGGGGAAGTTGACCGTGGGCTCCTGGAAGTCGTTGGGATCGCCGCTGAAGACCGCCGTATCGTAGATCGCGCCCGCCTCGAAGTCGTTAAACATGGCGCGGAGGTCGAGCACCAGCGCGTCCGAGGCAATGACCTGCACGCGCCCGCGAATGCTGTAGTCGTGGTCGATGAAGTCCACGTCGGCGCCGGAGAAGGCATTGTCGATCAGCCCGTCGCTCTCCTTGTAGAGCCCCGCGATGCGAAACAGCACCTTGTCTTCAACCAAGGGGCCGCTGACGCCGCCCCAGACGTCGATCGCCGTTCCCTTGCCGACGCTGCCCGCCACGAAGCCCTCGAATTCGTTGGAGGGCTGCCTGGTGACGATGTTGACCGCGCCGCCGATCGCGTTCCGCCCGTAGAGCGCGCCCTGCGGGCCCTTCAGGACCTCGATCCGCTCAACGTCGAACAGGTTCATCTTGAACTGTTTCTGGTTGTTCTGCGGCACGCCGTCGATGACGATCGCGATCGGCGCATCGGCATTGTTGATCTGCGTGACGCCGCGCACGACGACGAAGGTGTTCAGATAGGTAAAGGAATCGTCCAAGGTGACGTTGGGCACGAGATCGATGAAATCCTGGGTCGAGCCTATGCCCGCGTCTTCGATATCCCCGGCCGACAGCGCCGTGACCTGGATCGGAACGTCCTGCAGGTTTTCCTCGCGGGTGCGCGACGTCACGGTGATCTGATCGAGAGTCAGCGTGCTCGGCTCATCCTGGGAATATGCGGGAGCGAGCAGATACGCCTCCGCGCAGAGCGCCGAGGTGCACATGAGGCCAAGCCCTTTGCGGGCCAATCTGAGTCGCCTACCGGTCACTGTCACTCCTCCCACGGCGCCTAAGGATCGGGCGCCAGAGTTCTTGATTGTTTGTTTTCCCACTGTGATCCGGCAAGGGTCGGTTTCCAACTTCGGCGCGGGGTAGAGCGCCCGGTTTTTTTGGGTAGCCGGGGCCTCGATGTGGCGACACCGGCCGGGCCGGGACGTATAGTTCGGCGCTCAATCCACCCATGAGGATGGGAGTAACGCCATGACAAAGAACGTTCGTATCGTAACTCCGGTGATCACCGAAGGCATCCGCACACTCGATGACCTGGCCCCCTTTGAACGTGCCGACCTGACGTTCAGCCACAGCCTGTTGCAGGTCGGCCCCTCCTCGATCGAATGCGAATACGACGAGGCTCTGGCCGTGCCCGACACCATCGCCAAGACCATCATGGCCGAACGCGACGGCGCCGACGCGGTGGTCATCGACTGCATGGGCGATCCCGGACTCAAGCCGGCCCGCGAGGTCGCCGCCATTCCGGTACTCGGCCCGTGCGAAACCTCCATGCATGTCGCCGCCATGCTCGGGCATCGCTTCAGCATCGTCACCGTGCTCGACAGCGTCCGGCCCATGCTGGAAGACAAGGCCAAGATCTACGGCGTCTACGACAAGCTCGCTTCGGTCCGCGCCATCGACATCCCGGTCCTGGAGATCGAGGAGGATATGGGCAAGGTGCAGCGGGCGCTGGCCGACGAGGCGCTCGCCGCGGTGCGCGACGACAAGGCCGACGTCATCGTCCTGGGCTGCACCGGATTCATCGGCTGCGCCGACGCCATCAAATCGGAACTGGCACGGAACGGCTACGAGGTCCCGGTCATCGACCCGATCCAGGTCACGGCGCTGATCGCGGCCGCCTTGGCCGATCTCGGGCTCAGCCAGAGCAAAACCACCTACGCGCCGCCCCGCGAAAAACCCATTGTCGGGTTCGACATGCCGCGCCAGCCGGACGCGGCCGCCGCGGAGTAGCGCGTCGGCCCCGACGTACAGGCGTATGGCCGACAGAGAGGCGCTTACCGACAATCATTCCCGCGAGCCGGTGCCGGACAGCGAGACCGTCGGCGGTGTCCGGATCGCGACGGTCCTTATCGGCGTTTTCATCACGCTGCCGGCCTTCCTTATCGGCGCGGAAGTCCTGGCCGGGCTCGGCGCCGTCAAGGGTCTGACGGCCATCGGAGGCGCGGCCGCCATTCTGGTCTGTGCCATGGCGCTCACCATGCATGTCGGCGCGCGGACGCGGCTCTCCACCTATAACCTCATCGGCCGGGCCTTTGGCGAGACCGGAGCGCTGATCGTCAACGGTGTCCTGACCCTGACCCTGATCGGCTGGTATGGCGTGACCGCCATGCTGTTTGGTCGGGCCTGCGCCGCCGCGCTCGGCGGC
>JAKSBY010000093.1 GCA_022360855.1 Sphingomonadales bacterium
CTATCCGGAGATCTTCCTGATGACATCAACGCGCGACGAACGCGTGCATCCGGGTAATGCGCGCAAAATGGCGGCGAAAATGATCGCACAGGGCCACCCGGTTCTCTTCTACGAGACGGCCGAAGGCGGCCACAGCCTGGCTGTCGACAGCGCCGGCCGCGCCTTCAACGCGGCGATGCAGCTCGTCTACCTGCAACAGAAGCTGATGGATGGTATGGATCACTAAGTCAGCAACACGGGTGCCGTGGCGTTTCATCTTTCGGGCATGGGGCCAACCTGCATGCCGGGCAACAACCCGATCAGCGGCCGGCCTGCCAGCGATGAGCGGCCGTTCGGGTCCCCGGTGCCGATAAGAGGAGAATTCGGTCTCGGCCGGTAGTCGGCGCCGATCATCGGGTCGCTCCGGATGACGGTGTCGTCCAGATGGACGCGGGCAGCGGGACCGGCAAAGGCCTCCTCCCGGTTGCCGAAAACGGCGCTGTGCCGGACGACGATCTCGCTGGGATCCACGGCGCGCAGGCCATAGGGGGTGTTGTCCAGTACCAGCGAGTTGGTCACGAGAACCCGCGCGTCGCCGCGGGTATAGACGCCGTCATCTGCGCTCTTTTCAATGACGGAGTTGTATATCGTGACCGCCGCCGTGTCGTATGCGGCGACGCCGGCCACATGGGTCGCGGTCACGACGACGTTGCGCAGGCTGACACTGGATGTCTCCTCGGCCCAGACACCGAGATGATTGCCGGCCAGGCGGGCATGACGCAGGTCGAGGTCGGTATCGCCCCGCGCCGTTACCGCCATCTTCGCGACACCCTCGATGGTGACGTGATCGATCTCCACGTCGCTGTTGATGGCGAAGATGCCGTGGCCGTCGTAGATGGCGTCCTCCGCAGACGCGGCGCGGAAGCCAGAGAACTCCAGGTTCGAGATGCGGACCCGGGCGTTTCTGACCGCGATGGCGCTGGTCTCTATGCCGGTGCGGCCGTCGAGCCGGGCGCCCGGCACGCCGGTCAAGGTGACAGTCTTGCCGTCTATGACGATGCCGGCCCGGATGGTGAGCGCGAGGGCGCCGCCCGGCTCATGCTCGGTGAAAGGAACATCCCTGAAGCGGTCGAAGCTGTAGACGCCGGCACGCAGGCGGATCTCACCCCCGCTTTCCGCCGCATCGACGGCGCGCTGGACTCCGTCACCGCCGACGAAGTCGCAGCCCGCCCCGGCGGTGGGGCAGACGGCAATCGCTTCGCCGCGCGCCGGCGCATCGGGTGCGAAAACGAAGGCGACGAAGGCAGCCGTGCAAAACAACAGCCTTGCCTGCGGGGCACGCATGACCCCGGCTACCGGCCAGGATGCGCCGGGGGCGCGTCCAGCTTCATGGCGCGCCGCAACGTCCCGCGGAGGCCGATAGTGAGAACGGCGCCGGCGCCGACGATGGCCCCGTGCAGGAGCCAGAAATCGCCCGGCGCGAGCTTTTCGTAGAAGCGGCCGAGCCAGCCGCTGGCAAGACCACCGGCGAAGATGGCGAGGTAATAGGAGCCCACCATCATGGCGTTGACCGCGGCAGGCGCGGCGCGCGAGGTGAGCGCCAGCGCAATAGGCCCGATATAAAGGAACCCGATGGCGCAGATGAAGTGGTAGACCACGGGCCAAACCAGCGCCACCTGACCGTCTCCCGATAGCCGCTCGCCCACGGTCAACCACACATTGGCGGCGGCGAACACCGCACTGCCGATGGCGATCTTGGTGAGGTCGTCGGGCTCGGCCTTGCGTTTCAACTGGCGCGCCCACCACCAGATCACCGCCGGCGCGAGAATCAGCACGGCCAGCGAATCCAGCGATTGGAACCAGGTGATGGGCACCGTCAGGTCGAAGATGCCGCGCTCGACGCGTTCACGGATCCACAAGGGGTAGGTGTTCCACACCTGGCTCTGCGCGGTCCAGTAGAGCGCGGTGATGGCGAGCATGACCAGAATGGCGAAGATCGTGGCACCGTCGCCGCGCTGCAGTTTCGGACGCTCCTCCCGGTCGGCGAGATTGCGCTCGGGCGGCAGATGGGCACTGCCAACCAGGTAGATCACCAGACCGATCACCATGCCGATGCCGGCGACGCCGAAGCCGTAGTGCCAGCCATAGAGCTCGCCGAGCGTTCCACACACCAAGGGTGCTACGAAGGCGCCCACATTGATGGCCATGACGTAGATGGAGAACGCCGTGTCCCGGCGCTGGTCGTTCTTTTCGTAAAGGTCGCCCACCTGTGCGGCGAGATTGCCTTTCAGGAACCCCGAGCCCAGGATCAGCGCCGCAAGCGCGAACAGAAACGCGGCCTCGAACGCCATGGCGAAATGGCCGACCGCCATCAGCGCGCCGCCCAGGAGCACCGCGCGGCGCCGGCCCAAAGCCCGGTCGCCCAGATACCCGCCCAACACAGGCATGAAGTAGATCAGGCCCACATAAAGACCGAATATCTGCGTCGCCAGGGCCTGCACGGACAAGGTTCCGAACACCGCCTCGACGGCGCCGCGAAACGCCTCGAACCCAAAAACGGCCTCCACCGCGCCCGGCTTGAGAAGATAGGTGGCCATGTAGAGCACCAGCAGCGCCTGCATGCCGTAGAAGGAGAAGCGCTCCCAGGCCTCGGTAAAGACGATGAAGGCGAGCCCCCTGGGATGGCCCAGAAAGGTCCGCTGTTCGCCGACCGCCGGCTCCCGCGATGCGGCCAACTCGGTCATGACCCCTCCCGCCGGCTCACTGCCCGGCCCAGGCCTCGTTCCAGTCCACATCCGGCCGGGCGCTCAGCTCCCAATAGAACTTGCTGCGGGGGCGCGGGTGATTGCCGATCTCGTCCATGCTCAGCGAGTCGTAGAGACGGCCGCCGAGCATGGTATAGCGCACCGAATTGGTGTTTCGGATGTCCTCCAGCGGGTTCCGGTCGAGCACGATGAGGTCGGCCAGCTTGCCCGGCTCCAGCGAGCCGATTTCCGCATCCATGCCGTAGGCCATGGCCGGATTGATCGTCGACGTCCTCAGCACCCGCAAGGGCGCCATGCCGCCTTCGGCCATCAACTGCATCTCCCAATGCTGCGCAATGCCCGCTATCTGCCCGTGCGAGCCGGCGTTGATCAGGACGCCCGCATCGTCGAGCTTCTTGACCGAGCGCGCCACCGAGCGAAAGCCGATGTCCCACAATTCGTCGGCCACGTGAATGCTGGTCATGCCGCGCACATAGGGCGGCGCGCCGCCGGGTGCGCCGAGCGGGCTGTAGCCGCTGATGCCTTCCTGGACATAGGCCCTGACCTTGGGATGCTCCCAGGGCCGCGCGGTCTGGTAGATGTAGTTCTCGCCAAACAGCTCGCCGAAGGTGACCACCAACGTCGGCGTATGCGAGGCCCCGGAGGCGGCGAACAGCCGGATAAGATCGTCGTAATAGGTGGCCACCGGCAGGTTGTGCTCGATATTGGTATGGCCGTCCAGGATCATGCCGATGGCGTAGGAAAAGTGACTCTCGCCCTCCGCATCCACCATGATACCGGTCTCGCGGGCGGCGGTGATAAGGTGCCGGCGCTGGCTGCGCGCCGGCTGGCGGTAGCTCTTGATGATGGACGCGCCGAGTGCGTGCTTGCGGGCCAGCGCGGCGCGCGCGTCGTCGACGGTCTCGATGGGCGTGTAGGTGGTATCGGCCTTGCCCGCCCGGCCGTAGATGACGGCGCCGGAGCTCATCCAGCGGGGCCCGACGATCAGGCCCGCCATGGTCATTTCCTTGCTCTCGTAGCTCGTCAGCTCGGTCGAATAGGGGTCGAAATTGGTGGTCACCCCGAAAGCGAGCGCCGCATAGCGGGTCGGCTGCTTCTTCGGCGTCGCGCCGGTCAGGTAGCAGCATTCGATATGCCCATGGGCATCGAACAGCCCGGGCATGATCGTCTTGCCTGTTGCGTCAATCACCAGCGCATCGGACGGGACCGGAACCTCCGCCGAGGGCCCCACATCGGCGATACGGTTACCCGCTACCACCACGGTCCCGCGCTCGATCACCTCTTCGCCCCGCATGGTGATCAGGCGCGCATTGGTGAAGGCGATGCGGCCCTCCGGCACGTCGGTCTTCGCAGTCAGAGAAACCCGACCGAGCGACTTTGGCTCAAATCCGTCAGCGGCGCCGGCCGCGAAAAGCTCGGGCCCCAGCACCCAGGTTAGGCGGGCGGAATCGGGCGCCCAGCTCAACTCGTATCCGCTGTGCTCGGTCAACCGCCGCGCCTCGGTATTCCCTTGCGCCGTCACCACCGGGGCCGCTTCGCCCCCCTCGAACGGCATAACGTAGTATTGCTGCGCCTCCTTGAAGGCGAGCCAGCGCTGGTCCGGGCTGATCCGCAACTCGTGGGTATCCGGGCTTGCGGCAATAGCCAGATCGCGGGCTTCGGAGCCGTCGCGCTTCACGGAGCGCAATGCCTGTACCGAGCCGGTATCCGTCGAATGGCTGCCCACATAGGTGATCCGCGCGCCGTCGGGCGTGAATCGCGGGGCCACGCCGCCGTCCGTGACAAGCCGCGGCGGGCCGCCTTCGGCCGCTACCAGGTAGAGGCCCGGCCGGGCGCGGTAGCCGCCCATGCTGGCCTCGCCATCCTGGATGCGAAAGACGATCGTCTTGCCGTCGGGCGCGAAGGCGGGCTCGCGAATCACGCCGCTGCTCTCGTGGAGCGTACGTGTCTCACCGTCGCCATCGGTCGGCCGCACCACGAGCGCGCTTCCCGCCTCGTCGTCCCAGATCACATAGGCGATGGACCGGCCGTCGGCGGACCAGGCGGGCTCGTGTTCCAGCCGCTCGGAGCCGGTCAGCCGGGACGGCGCACCGGCCGCGCCCTCCTGCCGCCAGAGCTGGCCAAGCGCGCGGAACAGGAACACCTGCCCCGACGGATCGGCCGCCAGGTGCCGGATAATGCGCACCGGGAAGGTCTCGGGCGCGAGCTCCTGCTTGAAGCGGACGGCCTCCATGATCCGGTGCGTCGCGGTGGCGCGGAACGGGATGTCCTCCACCCCGCCATCGGCCGTATCGACCCGTACGATCTTGCCGCCGCGCCAGATCGCCACATGGCGGTTATCCGGGAACCAGCCGAAGGCCGGGTAGTAATGCTCCTGCATGAAGAAATCCGCGTGCAGGTCGCGGTCCAGGCCGGCCAAAGCCGGGATCTGCTCGCCCGTCTCCAGGTCGAGCACGAACAGCACGGTCTTTTCCGCGACCCGGCGGACGAAGGCCAGCCGGCGGCCGTCGCGCGAAATCTGCGGCGTGGTGGCGCTGCCGAAGCCGCTCACCACGGTCTCGACCCGGCCGCTCTCCAGATGCCGGCGCTTGATGGCGAAGTTGATGTGGTTGGCGTCCTGGTAAACGATCGGGTCTACGAGGCGCTCCGTATAGTAGAGAAAGGCACCGCCGGGCGCGTAGCGGGCCTCCTGCACGTCGCGCCTGTTGGGCGGCGTGGCGACGAGTTGCCGGCTGTCTCCCCCCGCCAGGTCGTATTCGTGGATTTCGGAGGTGTAGATGTCTGCGTAGGCGGCGTAGCTCTTGGCCGCCGCGACCTTGCGGCCATCCGGCGCCCAGGCCGGCCCCATGATTTCATGCACGGTTTCGCGGGAGATTTGCCGGGCGTTCGCCCCGTCGATGTCGGAGCTCCAGACGTTATCGGCCCCGCTGGCATCGCTGATGAAGGCGATGCGGCGGCCATCGGCGCTGAAGCGCGGGCTGCGCTGGCCCGCCGGCCCGCCATGGATCAGCGTGGCCACGCCGCCGGTGGCGGGAAGCGTGTAGATATCGTTCAGCAGGTCGAAGACGATGGTCGCGCCGTCGGGGCTGACATCCACATTCATCCAGCTGCCTTCCTGCAGGGTGAAGGTGGTCTCGACAAAGGGCGTCTCCGCAAGGCCACCGCCCGAGCACAGAACCGCGGCCGCAAGACCCAGCGCCCAAATCCGAACCCGCATTCTTGAATCTCCCTCTTCCCCGGCGCTTATGCCGGCACCGGTTATCGTGACACCGTCGACGATTTTTCGCGAGCGCTGAAGTGGCTAATCCGGGCGGCATTGGTGCCAAGAGCGCACCACGGCCGACCGCGTTCGCATATGGGCGCACGTTCAGGACATGCCCATGTTCTGGGCTGCCATCCACGCCATTCAGGGAGTGCAGCATATGCGCATCGGCGCCATCCATCGGTCTATCGGCATCGTTCTGGCGGCTTTCTGGATCGCCCAGGCCCTGTCGGGCATCGCCATTCAGTTCCGGCCGGAGATCGACGATCCCGCGCTCGGCGGCGCAACGGCCGTGGACCCGGCGGCCATCGGCCGACGCGTCGAGACGCTTCAGTCGGCGGGCGATACGGTCGGCTCGCTCTGGGCGACAGGGGGTACGCTGGGGCAGTTCGACATCTACCTCACGCGCGCGGGCGAAAGCCGCACCGTGCGCATCGCGGGCGACGGCACGGTCCTGCGCGACCGGGCCGATGCGGTGCTGTTCTCGGACGGGGCGGTGTTCGAGACCCTGATCGTCTTTCACGAATCGCTGATGCTCGGCCGCACCGGGGAGCTGATCATCGGCCTCAGCGGTCTCTTTCTCATCACGACGGTGGTGCTGGGGCTGAAGGCGGGCTGGCCGAGACGGCGGTTCTTGGCGACCCTGTTTTCGCTCAAGGCGCGCGCGCTCCAGGCCCAGCTCCTGTCCTGGCACCGGCTGCTGGGCTTCGTCTTCGCCGTCCCCGCTTTGATCTTCGCAGCCGCGGGCGTGGCGCTGGTTTGGAAAGACGGGCTGGAGCACGCCCTGGAGGCCGGCCTGCCCTCACCGGATGCGCCACCCGCGGCATCCGGTATGTTCATCTCCCCCGGACAAGCCCTGTCGGCGGCGCTGGACCGGTATCCCAATGCGGCCGTCGCCGCGCTGACCCTGCCCGGCGACGACCGCCCCTGGTACCGCATCCGGCTCAGGGCTCCGGGCGAGATGCCGCGCCAATACGGCGCCACCACGCTCTACATAGCGGCTGCGGGCGGGAGCGTGCTGCTGGACCACGACGCGCGGAAAAGCGACGGCGCGCGGCTTTTTATCGAAGCGCTCTATCCCGTCCATACGGGCCAGGTCGGCAGCCTGGCCGGGCGCGTGCTGTCTGCCGCCTTCGGTCTTTGGCTTCTGGCGATGATCGCCATCGGCCTCCTGAGATGGCGGTCCCGACGCGTCAGGTGATGTCGATACCGAAGCGGATGCCGAATGTGCGCGGGCGCGTCCGGTTGGCGTTGGTCCACTGGTGGTAGGGATCGATGTATTTGTTCTCGTTGGTAAGATTGGTCACGAACAGCTCGACCCACTTGTTACCGAAGGTCGCGCCCATGCGAGCGTTGAGCAGGTTGAGCTCGTCGGAGAACTGCGGCACGAACTGGCCGGGGAACGACGTGCGGTCCGTATAGGGCACACGGTCCCGGTGCGAGAAGTCGATCCTGACGAAACCGTCCGCGCTGTTGGAGATTTCGAAGCTGTACTGCCCCCCGAGCGTGAAGGCGAACTCCGGCACATAGTCGATAATATCGCCGGCAATGTTGGTGGCGTCTTCGGCGTTGACCTCCTTGATCTCGGTATCGATGACCGAGCCCGTTGCATAGAGCGACAGACCCTCGGTCGGGTACAGATTAAACCCGAATTCGATGCCGAGGATCTCGGCCTTGCCCACATTGCTGGTCAGCGACAGGAACTCGCCCGATTCTTCCACGAAGACGAGCCCGCGGCGGAGCATGTCGTCATAGTCGCTGTAATAGGCGGCGATCTCGAAATCGAGGACGCCGTCGAAGGCGCTTCCTTTCACGCCGATCTCGTAGCTCTTCAGCGTTTCCGGCCCGTAAGGCGGCAGTCCGCGGGAGTTGAACCCACCGCTGCGGAATCCCTGGCCGTAGCTGGCATACACGTTGACGGCCTCGCTCACGGCAAAGGATACGAATGCCCGGGGGTCGAATTTGTCGAAGGTATCGTCGCCGCCGTCGCTCTCGCTGATCTGGTCGTCGCTGAAATAGCGTCCGCCCACGCCCACGGTGATGCGGTCGGTGACCGCGAAGGAGGCGTCGGCGAACACCGCGTAGGACTGCGATTCCAGATCGGACTCGAATATGGCGTCGGGGAAGAGCGTGCCGAAGAACAGCGTATCGATGTCGTTGACAAACAGCTCGCGGTCCACGTCCTTGTAAAACCCGCCAAGAGTCCAGTTGAACCGGCCATCGCCGGTGGAGGTCAGCCGAACCTCCTGGGTGAACTGATCCAATTCCAGGAACCGCGCGTCGTTCCCTTCCAGGCCGCCCTCCCAGATGGTCTCCGGGCCACCGACATAGGAGAACGGGTAGTTGTGATCGTGGTTGATCCGCGTGGTTGCGCTCAGAAGCTCGACGCCGCCGAAGTCGTAGATCAGGTCCAGGGCATAGATCTGATACTCGAAATCCTTGGGGATCAGCTCCTTAGCCGGGTCGATGGCCACGTTCACGGTCCGGTCCGGCTGCTCGTAGCCCTGGCCCAGCCGGTGTTCCGCATTATGGATGGCGACCTTGGCCTCGGCGCTGAAATTGTCGGTGATGTTCCACAGGGCCTTGATGCGGATATGCTCCAGATCCTGGCCGTTGCCGTCCTCGATGCCGGCCTCGGGCTGGTCCTGCCAGCCGCCGTCGCGCTCGAGGGTCGCGGCGACGCGAAGTCCGAACACGTCCTTGACTACGGGCAGGTTGAGGACCGCCTCGGCCTTTTTGCCGATATCGCCGTCATTGACCGTGGTGAGCTGGCCCTCCAGATAGGCGGAAAAACCGCTCAGGTCGGGCGAGTTGGTGATGTAGCGGATGACGCCCGACACCGATCCCTGGCCGTAGAGCGTGCCCTGCGGGCCTTTCAGGACCTCGATCCGCGCCAGATCCAGGTTGGGCTGGGAGAGCTGATCGAAGCCGGTCAGGCTGACCGGGGATTCGTCAAGATAAACGCCGACAAGAGCGCCATTGCCATATTGGTTGCTGAGGCCACGCAGGAAGATCTGGTAGCTGCCCGGCCCGTCTTCGCGCAGCGCCAGCCCGGGAACCGCGAAGGAGAGGTCCTGGATCGACTGAATGGCCCGGCGGTCCAACTCCTCGCCGTCGAACACGGTTACCGCAGCCGGAACCTCCAGCAGGCTTTGCTCTCGCTTGAGCGCCGTGACGGTGATCACTTCGCGTTCGGTCTCGCCGTCATCGGCGTCGGATTGCGCGTGCACGGTCGCCGGCACCATGAGCGGCAACAGCGAGACCGCTGCCAGAAACTTTGTCTTCACCTGTTTACCTCCCTTGCTGGGTGTCCGGACTTAACCGTCCGCCCCCTCAAACGGCGTTCCGCCTTGACCTGCTATCGGACGGAATTTTTCCGCCGATGCACAGATGCGAAAAAGGAGTCCAGGTGGTGCTTGTAGCGCACCATCTATCATGATAAACGGCATTCATGCCGAAAAGCGATACCGGAAAAACCAAGGCTGGCGCCAATCCGCCGACGCGCCAGAGTCTGCCCCCGTTCGAGGCGGTGCGGGCGTTCGATGCGGTCGGCCGGCTTGGCGGCATCCGCCGCGCGGCGCAGTGGCTGGACCGCGACCATGCCGTGGTCAGCCGGCATGTGCGCACGCTGGAAAGCTGGCTTGGCGTCCAGCTTGTCGAGCGCAAGCCCTCAGGCGCCCTTTTGACCGACGAAGGCGCGCGCTACCACGCCATCGTGGCGCAAGCCATGGACAGTATCGCCTACGGCACGCTCGACCTGCTCAACCGCGGCCAGCACAAGGGCCTCAAGATCTTTTGCGCTCCCGGCTTTGCGCTGCATTGGCTGTCGGGCCATCTCGACGCGTTCGAGGCGAAGAATACCGATATCGACCTCCTCCTGCGACCGTCGGAACACAGCCCGGATTTCGCCGCGCATGAGGCCGATGTGGACATCCGCTTCAACGCCACCTACGAGGAACAGCCGGAGATGCCGGCCCTGATCCGCAGTCAAACGGTCGCCCGCGTTCCCATCATAGCCGTGGCGAGCCCGGAGTATCTCGCCAAATCCGAGCCGATCGAGGCGCCGGCGGACCTCCTGGCCCATCACTTGCTGCATGAAGACGACTTCGACACCTGGGCCAACTGGCTCGGCGCTTACGGGCTCGAGGACTTCGGCGAGCTCAGCGGTCCGCGCCTGTCGCAGGGGCACCTGACTCAGGAGGCGGCGCGGCGCGGCCGCGGCATCGCCCTGGCAAATCGGCTGGCGGCAGCGCAGGATTTACGGTCGGGTCGGCTCGTCGAAATCGGCAGGGAGAGCGAGACCTTTCCCTACCTGCTGGGCGAATACGTCCTGCAGATGCGCCGGGATCGCTGGAACGACCGCATCCCGAGACGCTTCCGGCAATGGCTTATCCGCGCCATCGAGCGGGAGTTGCCGGCCCTGCAGAACGGCCCCAGGACCTAGAGAATCAAGACAGCAAGCGGGCAACGGCATTGAAGAAATCGTTGTCCGGTATGACTTCGGAGTACCGTGGCTTGGCGCGGGCGCTGATGACGGCGATGACCAGGTTTTTCGCAGGATTGATATAGAGATACTGGCCGAAGATACCGCGCGCCGAAAAGGCGCCGTCGGCAAACGAGCCCGAGATATTGGGCACCAGCCACCACATATAACCGTAATCGTGCCCGGCCTCGGCGGCCAGACCGGTTTGCGTGGCCTCCGCCAGCCAGCCTTCCGGCAGCACCCTCTCGCCGTCGACAACGCCATCATCCATCATGAACAGCCCGAACCGGGCGTAGTCCCGCAAGGTGGCGCACAGGCCGGCGCCGGCGACCTCGAGCCCGTTCGGCGCCTCCAGCCACCAGGCCGCGTCCGCCTCCGCGCCCATCGGCGCCCATATCTTTTCCGACAGATAGTCGGCGAGCCACTTGCCGGTGGCCGCGTGCACGAGCGCGCCCACCACATGAGTATCCCCCGTATTATAGTTCCACACCGCGCCCGGCTCGGCGATGCGCGGCTGCGACGCCACGTAGTCGAGGATTTCGCCGCCGCGCTGGCGGAGCTGCAATTCGAGCATATGGCGGCGGTTGGAAGCCGGGTCCGTATGCGTGTCGTCCCATTGCACGCCCGAGGTCATCTGCATCAGATGCCGGATGGAGACCCCGTCATAGGCACTGCCTTTAAGATTGGGCAGATAGTTCACGAGCTGATCGTCCACATGGCCGATGACGCCGTCATGAATCGCCGCGCCCACGAGCGTGGTGGCGACCGACTTGGCCATGGACATGGACATCCACCTGGTCCCCGGGCCGACGCCGTAGTCGTAGCGCTCGAACGCCACCTCGCGGTCCTTCAGGATCAAAAGCCCGACAAGCCGGTTACGCGCCACATAGTCGACCAGATCGAACCAGTCACCGCCCGATCGGATCTCCAGATCGGCCAGCGGCCGTTCGGACGCCGCAAGGGGCTTTGGCGGGCCTGCCCTGCGCACGGTGCGGGTGGGAAAGAGGAGGTGCGTATTCTGAAAGGTGAGGATTTGATCCGTCGGCATGAGCCGGCCGGTATAGACGTCGCGGGCGCTGCCGAGCCTGCCGCGCATGGCGGCATGGATGTCTCCACTCTTGTCAGCCAAAGCAAGCCTCCGGACCCCTTACAAAGCCGTCATAATGCGGCGCGGCGGACGATAAGAGGTGCAAAGCCCCGTTGCCCCGGTGATCCTTAGTCACCGCCACCACCGGCCAAGTCATCTGGACGTTTGCGGGAGACTTGGCGAAGCTGCACCCAGCGACCTAAACAATCCGAGAGGCACGCATGTATATCCCTCCAGCCTATAAGGCGCCGGACCCCCGCGCCGTCGTCAGGGACCATCCCTTCGCCACCCTGTTTTCCGCCAAGGGGCCGGAGCTGTTCGCCACCGCCACGCCGATCCATTTCGAGACCGACGATGCGGCCGAGATGCGGCTGGTCGGCCACATGGCCGGCGCCAACCCCCACGCTGCCTCAATCAGCGAAGGCGATCCCGTGCTCGCCGTCTTTTCCGGGCCGCATGCCTATATCTCCGCAAGCTGGTATGTGGACTATCCGACCGTGCCGACCTGGGACTACGTGGCGGCGCAGGCCGAGGGCACGATCCATCCGGTGGACGACGACGCGGGCCGCCTGGCCATCCTGGACCGCACCATACGCCTGGCCGAGGCCGGCAATCCGACCCCCTGGACGCGGGAGCAGGCGCCGGCCGGCAAGGTGGACGCCTTGCTGGCCCACATCCGGGCGTTTCGCATCCACATCACCGAGCTGTCGGCGGCCACGAAGCTGAGCCAGACGCATCCGGCCGGCGACCGCGCACGCATCGTCACGGGCTTGCGGGACCGCGACGCGCCGGGCGATCAGGACGTCGCGGATTTGATCGCCAAAGCCGCGCCATAGAGCCGCGCCATCCGGTGCGCGTCACGCACCACCAAAACCGCGTAAGTCATCTTTGTTTTCGGCAAAAAACGCCGACACTCGGCGGCTCGTGCCTCCCAATCACGCCGCAAAGGGGACGTCGCACATGTTCAATAAGCCCGCGAATACCAGCGAATGGCAGGCGCTGGACAAAGCGCACCACATCCATCCGTTCACGGATCCCAAATATTTCGACAGCCGCGGCGTCCGCGTCATGACCACGGCCGATGGCTGTTACATCTGGGACAGCGACGGCAACAAGATCCTCGACGCCATGGCGGGGCTCTGGTGCGTAAATATCGGCTACGGCAACAAGGACGTGGTCCAGGCAGCGGCACGCCAACTGGAGACGCTGCCCTACTACAACACCTTCTTTCAAAGCTCCACGCCGACGCAGATCGAGCTCGCGGCGCGGCTCACAGAGCTGACGCCCGGCGATCTCAATCACTTCTTTTTCGCCAACTCCGGCTCCGAGGCCAACGACACCGTCATCCGGCTCGCGCGCCATTACTGGACCGTACGCGGCAAGCCGAAAAAGACGACCTTCATCGGCCGCCACAAGGGCTACCACGGCAGCACCCTGGCCGCGGTCAGCCTCGGCGGGATGAAGGACATGCACGCCCTCGGCCATACGCTGCTGCCCGGCTTCGCCCACATCATGGAGCCGCACTGCTACGCGCATGGAAACGGCCTGGAGCCGGAGGCGTTCGGGCTTCAGGCGGCACAAAAGCTGGAAGAGAAAATCCTCGAGCTGGGACCAGAGACGGTGGCCGCGTTCATCGGCGAGCCGATCCAGGGCGCTGGCGGGGTGATCGACCCGCCCGCGACCTATTGGGGCGAGATTCAGCGCATCTGCGAGAAATACGACGTCCTGCTCGTCGCCGACGAGGTCATCTGCGGCTTCGGCCGGCTCGGCCACTGGTTCGGCTCGGAGTATTACGGCATCCGCCCCGACATCGTCTCCATGGCCAAGGGCCTGTCCTCGGGCTATCTGCCGATCTCCGCGGTGGCGGTCAGCGACGAGGTCTTCGCGGCGATCCAGGAAGGCGGCCCGCTCGCCCACGGCTATACCTATTCCGGCCATCCGGTCGCCTGCGCCGTGGCCATCGCCAACATCGACGTGATCGAACGGCAGAGCCTGGTCGACCGGGTGCGCGAGAATACCGCGCCCTATTTCCGCCAATGCCTGGGCGAGCTGGCGGACCAGCACCCCATGGTCGGCGAGCTCCGGGGCGCCGGCCTGATCGCCGCGCTGCAGCTCGTCCGCGACAAGAGCGCGCGGGAGAACTTCACGGCCGAGGACAACGCGGCCAATATCTGCCGCGACATCTGCCTGGACAACAACCTGATCATGCGCGCGGTGGAGCAGTCCATGGTCATCTGCCCGCCGCTGATCATCACCCGCACGGAGATCGACGAGCTGGTGGAAAAAGCCTGGACCGGCCTCAATGACACCGCGGCCCGGTTCGGGCTCCTGTGACGGGGATGCGGCGTCATGGATGATTCGAGCTCGCTCCTGACGCAACTCGAGTCCCACCTCGGCCGCCATTCCCGGCTACCCCGCTTCCCCGTGCTGAACCCGGCCACCGGCGAGACGCTCACCACCGTGCCGGACATGACCGCGAGCGACGCGGAGGAGGCGATTGCCGCGGCATCGGCGGCGCTTCCGGGCTGGCAATCCCTAACGGCAAAGGAACGCGCCCGGCTGCTCGGGCGCTGGCACGACCTGATCGTCGAAAACCAGGACGCCCTGGCGGCGTTGCTGACGGCAGAACAGGGCAAGCCGCTTGCCGAAGCCCGTGGGGAGATCCTGTTCGGCGCCACCTTTATCGAGTGGTTTGCCGAGGAGGCCAAACGCGCCTATGGCGACGTCATCCCCACCAACGCACAAGGCCGGCGGCTGATGGTGCTGAAACAGCCCATCGGGGTGGTTGCCGCGATCACGCCCTGGAACTTTCCCTCCGCCATGATCACCCGCAAGGTCGCGCCGGCGCTGGCCGCCGGCTGCACCATCGTGGTCAAGCCCGCCGAGGATACGCCGCTCTCCGCGCTCGCCCTCGAGCTGTTGGCGCATGAAGCCGGGCTGCCCCGCGGCGTGTTCCAGGTCGTCACGGCAGCCCATGCCGAAGCCGTCGCCAACGTCTTCACGTCGAGCACGACCGTCCGCAAGCTCAGTTTCACCGGCTCCACGCGGGTCGGCAAGCTCCTCATGGGCGCCTGCGCGAACACGGTGAAAAAGGTCGCTCTGGAGCTGGGCGGCAACGCGCCGTTCATCGTTTTCGACGACGCCGACCTGGACGCCGCGGTCGCCGGCGCGGTTCTCTCCAAGTTTCGCAATACAGGCCAAACCTGCGTCAGCGCCAACCGGCTGCTGATTCAGGCGTCGGTCCGGGACGCATTCCTGGACCGGTTGGCCGCCGCGGTCTCCGGCCTGACCGTGGGCGACGGCACGGCGCCGGACACCGACATCGGACCGTTGATCAACCACGCCGCCGTGGAGAAGGTGGAACGGCTGGTCACCGGCGCCGTGGAGGACGGCGCGACGGCGCTCCTGGGCGGCGGCCGGCATAAGCAAGGCGAAAACTTCTTCGAACCGACCATACTGACCGGCGTGACGCCGTCCATGGACATCTCCCGCACCGAGATTTTCGGCCCCGTCGCCCCGGTCATGACCTTCGAGACCGAGGAAGACGCCGTTCGCCTGGCCAATGAGACGCCTTATGGCTTGGCCGCCTATTTCTGGACGCGGGACCTGGCGCGCGCCTGGCGCGTCACCGAAGCCCTGGAATTCGGCATGGTCGGAGTCAACGAGGGCATGATCTCCAGCGAGGCCGCGCCGTTCGGCGGCATCAAAGAATCCGGCATCGGCCGCGAAGGCTCGCGATACGGCCTCGACGAATTTCTCGAACTGAAATACGCCGCCATGGGCGGCCTTTAGGAGTATCCGATGCGTATGGCGGCTCTCCTTCCTTTGACGCTGCTTTGGGGCTGCACGCCGCAGGAAGACAAGCCCTGCGCGCTGTGCCCGGACATGGCGGTTATTGAACCTGGCGAATTTGTCATGGGCGTGGACGAGCCCGGCGGGCCCGACGACGAGTTCGACGGCCCCGCCCGTCGCGTCCACATCACGCAGCCCTTCGCCGTCTCCCGCTACGAGGTCACGGTCGGCGAGTTCCGGCGATTTGCCGAGGAAACGGGCCATCCGGCGAATGGCGGCTGTCAGGTTTACGAGGCGGATGCGTGGTGGTTTCCCGATCCGTCCAGATCGTGGCGCGATCCCGGCTTCGCACAAAGCGACGATCATCCCGTCGTCTGCGTGAGCTGGCACGATACAAAGGCGTATATCGATTGGCTCAACGGGCGTTCGGGGCTGAACTTCCGGCTGCTGTCGGAGGCGGAGTGGGAATATCTCGCGGCAACGGGCGCGCCGCCCGGGCGGGCGGACGACGCCGCGGTCTCCCACGATTCCGCCAATATCGGTCAGGAAACATGCTGCGGCCCGGCCACGCAGGGGCACGACCGATGGCTCCGGACGGCGCCCGTCGGCAGCTTCCCGGCGGACCGCCACGGTCTCCACGACATTCGCGGCAATGTGTGGGAATGGCAGGAGGACTGTTTCCACATCAACTATATCGGCGCGCCCGCGGATTCCCGCCCCCACCTCACGAGTTGTTCGGACGCGTCGCGCCGCATGGTCCGGGGCGGGTCCTGGGGCGACGGCGGCGAGCTGCTTGCGGCCACCTATAGGCTGCGGGCGGCGGCCGACGACGCCTATTTCACGCTGGGCTTCCGACTGGCGCGCACGCTGCCTTAATCCACCCTTTCGCCGGCCTGCTGCCAATGGCCCGGGTTCAGGACCATGCGGCCGTCGGCGAAGCGGATGACGAGCGGGTAGCGTCCGGGCACGGCATAGTCGCGGTCGGACAACGGATGCAGCCGCACCGGCTCGTCCCTGCCGATGGCGTAGGCGCGTTTCCCGCCGGTCGCCTGCGCGAAGAGCCCCTCGTCCCGATGCACCACGCGCACACTCACCTCGGCCGAGAACCGGTAGTCGCCGGCGAG
>JAKSBY010000478.1 GCA_022360855.1 Sphingomonadales bacterium
GCGGGCCCTCAGCGTCACGGCGTAGCCGCCGCCCTCCAGCCCCTCGATCGCGCCGTCAAGATCATGGCCGCCGGTGGTGATGTTCTTGACTTCGCCGCTGATGATCCTGCCGGCGGCCGTATCGATCACGGCCCGGGCCTCGCCTTTGACGACACCGTCATCGACGATCGTCGCCTTGGTGACCTCGGTCATGCCAGCGTGCCAGGCGAGGCTGATGTCGATGGCCGCGGGTATCCGGGCCGGTTTGGTCCAGGCCATGGTGGGTGAGAAGATCTCGGCCTGGGTCAGGTCGAACGTGATCCGGCCCTTTTCGATTTCCGTCCCGGAACCCAGGATCTCCGCCGACACGGGCACCGGGCCGGTGACCGGTTCGTCGACCGGAAGATCGAACTTGGCGAAATCGCCCTCGCCGACCATACCGTTCAGCGCGTAGCGGCTCGAGAAGCCGTCTTCCGGCGGCGCGAAGTCTTCATGCCAGTTCACCTCGAAGGGAACGCCGTTCAGGAGCACCGTACCCTCACCCCGAAGCCGGTCACGATCGACATCGAGCGCAATCAGGCCATCGCTCAGGCCGCCGCCCGCCATCAACTCCGGGATTGCGAAGCCTTCGATATTCGATTGTACGCGGAATTCGACATCCGCCAGCTTCACCGTCCGCTTCAAGGGGAATGTGACCTGCAGCGAGGTCACCGCGCGGCCTTCCACGTCCGACGGGGCAATGCCGAAATCGCTCGTATAGCCGAGCGGCTCGTAGTCGATGAGCCTGAGAACATGCTCCGCCGCGCCGTCGAGATTGACTTCGATCTCGGCCACATGGCCGCCTCGTTGATCGAGGTTCTTGAGGATGACGCTGGACGGCGTCAGCGTCAGAGATTCGACGGTTCCGGACTCCACGTCGAGAACGAGACGCTCATTCACCAGCCGGCCGATACCGCCGCCGTCGGCGATCGGCGGCATGGGCCGCAGGTAATGCGCGACAAGCTCCTCGAAGGTGAAGGTGAAAACAAAATCTTCGTGTCCTTCGGACGCCTCGACGTGCGCCGGCGGAATGTCGAGCACCAGCTTGCCGGTCGGGAAACTGCCCGCCGTAATGTTCTCGCGTATCCACTGGTAACCGCCCTTGGACAGAGGCTTCGGCCAATAATCGATCAGCGAGGCCGGGGTCAGGCCGGTCAGCTCGCCGATCAGGCGAAGACCGGTACCGCCGTTCTCGCCGTAGATCACACCGTCGGCGCTGAAGGCAGCGTCACCAAAGCCAAGCTCAATCGTATCGATATTCACAACCCTCGCCGCGCCGGAGAAACGGCCCTTGGCAAGGAACCGGTCGAAATCCCGTGGGCTGTAGAGGAATTCCGGGTTGGTGACGCTGAGATCGTCGCCGGCCAGCTCGAATTCCGCCGAACTGACGTGGCCGTCCCGGCTCATGCGGGCCGAGACCACCCCGCTCAAGACCGCCTCGACGCCGTCCAACGGGGTCTCCAATGCCAACTCCCCGGCCAGCTTGGGAAGATCCGCATCGGCGATCTCGAGGCCGAGATCGATATCCTCGCGGCTGCCGTCGACGCGAACCGTTGCCGCCACACCGGTCTCTGTGTTCTTGGAGTGAAGCCGCGCCGCCAGGCCGATGAGGATCTCCTCGCCTTGCCGGCGAATATCGAGCCGGCTGTCGGGAAGCCGCCACACGGTGCCGGAGGACTGCTCTACGAGCGCGATGTCCATACGCTCGACCACGAAGTGGTTGAGCGCCGAAAGACTGCCGTCCTGCTCGGTTTCGGCGACGAGGCTGGCGACGATTGGAATGGCGCCGATATCGAGGATATCTCCCATCCTATCGGCCTCACCGGCGCCGAACAGCCGTTCCGCCAGCTCATGGGCCGTCCATTCGATCGTCACGTCCCCTTCCGGCAGGATAATCGTCGATGGGGCAAACACGCCGCGCCTGAGCGCCGGGACCGACAGCCGCATGGTCACCCTTGGCAGGCTGGCCAGCGGCATCTCACTGCCATTAACGAAAGTGACGTCGGTCGCATGAAAATCCAGGGTCCGCCGCGGGCGATTCCACGCCATCGTCACCGCGGCGAAATCCGCTGTGACACTCAGCTCCTCGCTGGAAAGCGCCGCTTTGATCCACCCGGCCGCAGGCGCAATCGACACCGGACCGGAGGCAATCCGCCAAGCGAACGCGCCCAGACCTGCCACCGCCAGAATCATGACAAGCCCGACGGCAAAACAGGTGCGTCGCAGCATCTTCAAGAGATAAAAGGCTCCGAATTGAGGGTGGGCATTGACCCTCCATCAGCAGTCGCGCAGTCTCATGCGCAACTTTGTCACCATTAAGGCGTCGGGCATGTGGTGGGAAGAGGCAAATCTGCCGCAGGCATATAACGTGAATCAGGCGGATAACGCCGCCGGGGAGCTCGATGCGGCCCCGGCGGATGCTGCGCCGCTGATCCGGACCTTGGCCGGCAACAGCCCCTTCCTCGCGCGCTCATTGCTTCGCGACAAGGACTTTGCCGTCCGCCTCGTAAGCGAGACGCCGGACGGCCTGATTTCGGATGTTCTCGACGGCACCGAAAAGGCCGCCATCGCGGCGGCGAATGCCACCGAACTCATGCGCGTCCTGCGACGGTCCAAGGCAGAGATCGCCTTGCTCACGGCGGCGGCAGATATCGCCAGCCATTGGGACCTCGAGACGGCCACCGACGCCCTGTCGCGTTTCGCGGAGCTTGTGCTGTCGCTGACGGTCGACCATCTGATCCACGCGCGCATGGTTGCGGACGAAATCGCATGGCCAAAAGGGGAGCCGGAGC
This sequence comes from Sphingomonadales bacterium, assembly GCA_022360855.1. Classification (GTDB taxonomy): domain Bacteria; phylum Pseudomonadota; class Alphaproteobacteria; order Sphingomonadales; family JAKSBY01; genus JAKSBY01. Next base: position 2,811 of record JAKSBY010000478.1, read on the forward strand.
CGCTTCGGCGCGGGATCGCCGATGACTCCGGATTTGTCGTCATCGGCATGGGCAAGCTCGGCGCCCACGAGCTCAACTATTCCAGCGATATCGACCTCATCGTCCTCTTTGACGAGGAGAAGCGGCGCTATGTCGGCAGCGGCAGCGCTGGCGACTTCTTCGTAAAACTCACCCGCGAGTTGGTGCGCATCATCGATCAGCGCACCGCCGGCGGCTACGTCTTCCGCACCGATCTCAGGCTGCGCCCGGACCCGGGCGCCACGCCCGTGGCGCTCTCCATGGCCGCGGCGGAATACTACTACGCCTCGGTCGGCCTCAACTGGGAACGCGCCGCCATGATCAAGGCGCGGCCCGTTGCCGGCGATGCGGCGGCGGGCCGTGACTTCCTCGACCGGATCACGGGCTTTGTCTGGCGCAAAAATCTGGACTTTGCGGCGATCCAGGACATTCACCGGATCAAGACCCAGATTCACACGCACCACCACCATAAGGGCATCGGCTTTGCCGGCCACGACGTCAAGCTCGGCCGCGGCGGTATTCGCGAGATCGAGTTTTTTGCGCAGATTCACCAGCTCATCTCCGGCGGGCGCGACCGCTCGATCCGTTCGTCGCGCACCCTCGACGCGCTGGCCGCCATATGCGACGCCGGGAAGATCACCGCCGAGGTGCAAAACGACCTGTCCGCCGCCTACCGCTTCCTGCGGCGGCTCGAGCACCGGCTGCAGATGATCGAAGACGCCCAGACCCACACGCTGCCGACCGACCCGGAGGCGCTCACGCATATCGCCGTCTTCATGGGGTATGACGATGCGACCGCCTTGGAAGAAACTCTGCTCGGTCATCTACGGATCGTTGCGATGCATTACGATGCGGTGCTGCCCGAGGTGGCCACACCGGCCGGCGACGAAACCCCGCCCGAGGTCGGCTCCGCGACACTGGCTGAACTCGGCTTCGCCAACCCGGAAAGTGCGGCGGAGATCATCAACAAATGGCATGTTGGCCGCTACCGCGCGCTCAGGACGGAACGGGCACGGCGCCTGATCTCGGTCTGCCTGCCGCCGCTGCTAAAGGCCTTCAGCCAGACCCGCGAGCCGGACCAGGCGCTGGCCCGCTTCGACAGCTTTGTCGCGAAATTGCCCGCCGGCGTTCAGATTTTCTCACTCTTCGAGGCGAATCGCTCGCTCTTCGGCCTGGTGGCGCGGATCATGGGGACCGCGCCGGCGCTGGCCAACCGGCTGGCGCGCAACATCTCGCTGTTTGATGCCGTGCTAGACCCGGACTTCTACGAGCCCCTGCCCAATGCCGATGCCCTGGCCGAAGACGCGATTGCCGCCCTCGCCGTCTCACGCGACTATCAGGACGCCCTGGACGCGGCGCGGCGCTGGCTCGCCGACCGCAAATTCCGCCTCGGCGTACAAATCCTCGAAGGGCTGATCGACGTTCACGACGCCGGCCTCGCGCTCGCCAACCTGGCAGACGCCATCATCGGCGCGTTGCTGCCCTGGGTCGAGGCGGATTTCTCGCGGCGCTACGGCGGCTTCGCCGGCGACGGGCTCGCCGTGCTCGCGCTCGGAAAATACGGCGGCCGCGAGCTCTCCTTCGCGTCCGATCTCGACATCGTGCTGCTCTACGACGCCAACCCGGACTGCCCGCATTCCTCCGGCCCGAAGCAGATCTCGGCGAGCCAGTATTTCTCCAGCTTCGGCCAGCATCTGATCACGGCGATCACCGCGATGACCGGCGAAGGCCGACTGTTCGAGGTGGACATGCGGCTGAGGCCCTCGGGCGCGTCAGGGCCGCTGGTCGTCACGCTGGAGACCTTCGCCACCTATCAGAAGGAAAACGCCTGGACCTGGGAGCATATGGCGCTCACCCGCGCCCGCATTCTGTTTGCCGTACCGGAGTTCGCCGGGCGCATCCTGGGGGCCGTGCGCGACGTTATCGCCCGCGAACGCGAGGAGGCCGCGCTCGTGGTCGCGGTGGACGACATGCGGATGCGGCTCGATAAGGAATTCGGCACGGCGAATCCCTTCTCCGTCAAATTCGTTCGCGGCGGCATCGTCGATATCGAATTCATCTGCCAATATCTGATCCTGCGCGAAGCACACAATGCGCCCGAGCTGATCGGCCCCTTCCTGCCGAAATCGATCCGAAAGCTCGCGGACATCGGCGCGCTGAGCGCCGACGAGGTGGATCAACTGCATAAAGGCTACGAGTTGATGCAGACGACCCAAGGCCTAGTACGGCTCACCATGGGGACGCGCATCGGTGACGCCGGCTTTCCGGCGGACCTCAAATCGATCCTCGCGCGGGCGACCGGGCGTAAAAGGTTTGAAGCGTTGGAGAGCAACCTGATAGAAGGCCAGAAGAATGTGCTGGCGATCTATCGCCGGTTAATCAGTGACCCTGCCCAAGTAGTTCGAAAGGAAGTTGAATGAGTGCGACCGAAGGAAACGCCGCCCCGGATTTCTCCCTGCCCGGCGACGGCGGTAAGAACGTCCGGCTGACAGACCTCAAAGGCAAGAACGTCGTCGTCTATTTCTATCCCAAGGACGACACCTCGGGCTGCACCGCCGAGGCCATCGACTTCACCGCCCATCTGCCCGACTTTGCCGCGGCCGATACCGAGATCATCGGCATCTCCAAGGATACGGTCGCCAAACACGACAAGTTCAAGGCCAAGCACGACCTCAAAGTCACCTTGGCGTCGGATGAGGATTGCGCGGTCTGCGAGGCCTACGGCGTTTGGGTCGAAAAAAGCATGTATGGCCGAAAATACATGGGAATCGAGCGCGCCACCTTCCTCCTGGATGGTGACGGCGTGATTCGCAACGTTTGGCGCAAGGTCAAAGTGAAGGGCCACGCCGAAGCCGTGTTGAATGCCGCAAAGGAAATCTGAGGGACCCGCCGGCGAAAGCGTCGGGCGCGCGGCCTGCCGGGTCCTGCTGACGGCCAACGCCGAAGACAAGGCCGCCGCCAGCCGCCAGGCCGCAGCCGACTGGCGCGCAGGACGGCTCAACCATGACGATTGGCCCACCCCGCCGGACCGACCCGCGCGCCCGGATCGGCCGGTCCTGTTGCCGCCTTCGGAGATGCCGAAGCGACGGCGCGGCGGCAGCAAGGCCACCCGCACCGCGCTCCTGCACGCGGTGGCGCATATCGAGCTCAATGCGATCGATCTGGCGTGGGACATCGTCGCCCGATTCGGCGCGCAGATGCCGCGCGCGTTCCTCGATGACTGGGTCGCGGTCGGCGATGATGAAGCGAGGCATTTTCTTCTTATTCAACAGAGACTTGCAGGGCTTAGCTCATATTATGGCGCAATGCCGGCCCATGACGGTCTCTGGCAGACGGCGACAGCGACGCATGACGATCTCGCGGCGCGCCTGGCCGTCGTCCCCATGGTCCTGGAGGCGCGCGGGCTCGATGTCACGCCGGCCATGATTGCCCGCTTCGAAGCGGTCGGCGACGACGAAAGCGCGGCAGCGCTCAAGGTCATCTACGAAGACGAGATCGGCCATGTCGCCGCCGGCGTGCGCTGGTTCGATTACCTTTGCGCCCGGCGCGGGATCGCGCCTGAGGCGTATTTCCGCCAGCTTGTCGCGCAGCACTTCCACGGTCGGTTGAAACCGCCATTCAATCAGGACGCCCGGCTCAAGGCCGGGATGGCGGCGTCGCTTTACGAGCCCCTCGCCCATGCAGGCGCCGGTCCGGCGCAATTTGATTAATGATCGCGTGATCTCCTTAACCTTTTGGCTAGACAGTTGATTTAATTCTAATTTTGGTATCCACTATGCATAGGAGGGTGGTCATTAACCTGCTGGATCAGGCATGTTTCTGACTCACAATGGGACGAGGGGCGGCACATTTTGACGGCGCGTTTTTTCGAGAGGCAGCAGATGGTCTTTGATCGTCTGTTTCCGGAGCGGCAGATTTACTTCCGCACCCGCGGCGAAGTGAAGTTCGTCCAGGTTGCGCCGTCGGTTCAATTTGCCGGTGCTTTGGCCGCCACATTCTTTGCCGGGTGGGTCCTCTTCTCCACATTCCATGTTCTAAGCCGCGACGCCGTTCTGGAAAGCAAAAATGCCAGGATCGACGAGGTCGAGAAGGCCTACGATGCGCTTGCCGGCGAGATGGCGGATCTCGAGCGCGACGTGGCCGAGAAAGCCGCGTCGTTGGAGGAACGCCAGGGGCTGCTTGCCCGGATGATCGACTCGTTTCGTGCCGCCACGCCGGAGCCCGCCGACGCGGAACAGGCACCGGCCGGCAATGCTCCTGAAAAGGCGGTGGCCAAGGACAAGGAAGCACGTACCGAAAAGGCGCAAGATCTGGCCGTCAGGCTGGCCGCGATCGACAAACGGCAACGAACCATCGCCTCGGAATTGGTCAGGCTGACCGAGGGTCATGTCAGCTTGATCGCGGAATCGCTGGCGCCGACCGGTATCTCGCCGGAAGACCTGCTCGGTCAAGACGGCACCGGCCCGTCGGCCCAGGGCGGCCCGCTGATCCCCATCGGGCTCAGCGAAGGCTCCGCCGGCAATGACGAGGCGCTGAATGACGATCCCCTCCACATCCTGGCCGTCGATCTGGTCAGGCTGCAGGCGGTCAACAATGCGCTCGACAGCTTTCCGGCGCTGGAGCCAACCGACAAATACTATATTTCCAGCCACTTCGGCCGCCGCCGCGATCCGATCAAAAAAATCTGGTCGATGCATTATGGGCTAGACATGGCGGGATGGCCGGGTACGAGCATTTTTGCGACGGCGGACGGCGCCGTGACCAAAGCAGGGCTAAATGGTCCATACGGCAAGTTCATCGAAATCGATCACGGCAACGGCTTCAAGACCCGCTATGGCCATATGCGGGCGTTGAAAGTCGGCGTAGGGGACAGTGTTTCGGCAGGTCAGCGAATCGGAGAGATGGGAAACACCGGGCGCGTTACCAGCACCCATCTCCATTACGAAGTGTGGTTTGCAGGCAAACCACTGGATCCACTCGCATTCATAAAGGTTTCAGAAAATGTTCTCAAAATCAAAGGACGAACCCGCGTCAACTAATCAGGTACGAGTAGCGCCGATGAAATCCGCCTCCCCGCATTCCGCGCCATCCATTATCGGCTCCGACGTCAGCATCGTCGGCAACATCACAACCGCCGGAGAAATCCAACTCGACGGCATCGTCGAGGGCGACGTCGCTTGCGGCTCGGTCACCATCGGTGAACACGGGTCGCTGACCGGGTCGGTGTCGGCCGATGTCGTGGTGGTCCGCGGCAAGGTCGACGGCAAGGTCCGCGGCCGCTCCGTCCGCCTGGAGAAGGATTCCAAGGTGACCGGCGATGTCTGGCACGAGACCATTGCCATCGAGGCCGGCGCCTATATCGAAGGCAAATTCCTGCACGCCAAAGACCCGGTCAAGCCCAAGGACGGTGCCCGGCCGGCGAAGGAAAGCAAGCCGGCGGCCGAGAGCCGTTCCGATAATCCGACTCCGCCGCTGCCGTCCACCAACGGCCGCGGCGGCGAAAAGACGATCATCGAGCGGGTCTGACGGCCTTACCATAAGGCTTCTCTTCATTTGTCACCCGCCGGCTTGACCGGCGGGTCCATGTTTACACTGTCCGAGCGGTGGCCTTATGGATTTGCCGATCAAGTCGGCGAATGACATTTTGGTAGTCAGGTAAAACGCGCGTTAAACCGCTTTTTGAAGCGGCCGAGTTCGGCCGGGTCGGCCCTGACGGTCAGATTGATCCGGCCGTCCTGCTCGTCGCGGACGAGGACCTCGCCGTGGCGATAGAGCCAGGCGAGCCCTTCGCCGTCCTCCTCGCCGAGTGACAGCCGCACGGTTTTGGCGTTCTCGGTGATTCTCCCGTCGACGGTAGCCAGGAGCTGCGGCACGCCCTCTCCGGAGAGCGCTGAGACCGCAACAAGCTTCGGATTGCGCGCCGCGCCGTTCAACACCTGGCGCCGCGCCTCCTCCGAAAGCAGGTCGATCTTATTGGCAACCTCGATGATACGGGTGTCTCCGGCTTCGGGTGCGATCCCGAGCGACCCCAGAATCGCATTGACGTCGTCCCTCTGGGCGGCGGTTTCCGGATCGGCCATGTCGCGGACATGCAGGATCAGATCCGCCTCGATGACCTCCTCCAGCGTGGCCCGAAAGGCGGCCACGAGCTCGGTCGGCAGATCGGAGATGAAGCCCACCGTATCGGACAGGATGGCCTTGCGGCCCGACGGCAGCGCAAGCGCCCGGAGGCTCGGATCCAGGGTCGCGAAGAGCATGTCTTCGGCCATGGCGTCGGCCTCGGTCAGGCGGTTGAACAAGGTCGATTTGCCGGCATTGGTGTAGCCGACCAGGGCAACGGTCGGATAGGGGACCTTCTTGCGTCCTGCCCGCTGCAAGCGCCGCGTGCGGCTGACCCGCGCCAGGGCCTGCTTGATCCGTGCAATCCGGTCCCGGAGCGCCCGCCGGTCGGCTTCGATCTGCCGCTCGCCGGGGCCGCCAAGAAAGCCCGTGCCGCCGCGCTGGCGCTCCAGATGGGTCCACGAGCGGACCAGGCGGCTGAGCTGATAGCTGAGATGCGCCAGCTCGACCTGCAGCGTGCCCTCACGGGTCTGGGCCCGCTCGCCGAAAATCTCCAGAATCAGCCCGGTCCGGTCAATGACCTTGGCCGATAGCGCGGTCTCCAGATTGCGCTGCTGCACGGGGCTCAGCGCGGCGTCGACGATGACCAGGCCTGCGCCGTGCTCGACGACCGACACCGCCAGATTCTCAACCTGCCCCTGCCCCAGATAGGTCGACGGGCGAATCTTCGAGACCGGCAGGATCACCGCATCGGCGATCTCCACACTGATGGCGCGGGCTAGTCCGATAGCCTCCTCGAGCCGCGCCGCCGGGTCGCGCACGGTTGCGCTCGGAGCGGCATCTTTGGCGGCGGGATGGACGACCAAACAGCGCGCGCCCGAAGCGGCGTCAGGCCGCTCGCTTGCAGCCGAAGCCTTTAGCCGGCGCGCAGAACTTCGATTAGGCCCGTTTGCCCCCTGGGACGGCTTATTCATCCCCTCCAGCAGTTTTTTCCTGCTCGAAAAGATTGATCTGGCCGGCCGGCATTACCGTGGAGATCGCGTGTTTGTAGACCAGTTGCGAATGCCCGTCGCGGCGCAGCAAAACACAAAAGTTATCAAACCAGGTAATGACTCCCTGAAGTTTCACGCCGTTCACCAAAAACACCGTTAC